>DATBHW010000019.1 GCA_036557285.1 Ktedonobacterales bacterium | reverse complement strand
GGGGCCACTTGTAGCGCCGCCGTCCCGGCGGCAGGGGCTGCGGGGCGGTGTACCTGTAGCGCCGCCGTCCCGGCGGCCAGCGTTGGCCTGCTGGCGCCGTGGCCCGGGGGGCGAACGCTCGCCTGGCGCAGCGTCCAGCCGCCAGGACGGCGGCGCTACAGGTGGCTAGCCGCCAGGACGGCGGCGCTACCAGCGTTGAGCCGCCAGGAAGGCGGCGCTGCAAGGCGCCAACCCCCGATAATTGGTGGAACCTTTTTCGGCAGGCGCAGCCTTGAGCAAGCCAATGGGACCACGCAAGCGCCGGGCAATGGCGGGCCGCTATATGCTATAATAAATGCGACTAGATTAGTCGGAATTAATAAGAGAGAACGCTCTCACGTTCTTCTCCAGGGTAAGGCTATCAGGGTTGCGGAAAGGCGACCCCAGCAATTCTTGAAGATGGAGCGCGGCGCTGGGGCTGTGCGAGCGTCGCCAGGAGGCATCTATGGCCGAAGTCATCACTGCGGATATGATTATTCATGACGTAGTGCAAAAATATCCTCAAGCCCAAAAAGTCTTTCAGAATCATGGATTGCCCTGTAGCGCCTGCCATGTCGGTTCGCGTGAAAGCGTGGCTGGTGGCGCGCGCACCCATCGGCTGGATGTGGAACTGCTGCTGGCAGACCTGAACCGCGCGGCCAACGGGCAGCCGGTGCTGACCGAAGCCAAACGCGCGCCGACGGGGCGCGGCATTCCCCTGCCGATGGCGGGTGATACCGGCGGCAAGATCAGGCATATCGTGGCGATTATGAGCGGCAAGGGCGGCGTGGGTAAATCGCTGGTGACGGGGCTGCTGGGGGTTTCGCTGCAACGCCAGGGCTTCAAGGTCGGCATCGAAGATGGTGACATTACCGGCCCCAGTATCGCTAAAATGTTTGGCATCAAGGGATCGCCCACCAAGAGCCAGACGGGCGGCATTGACCCGCTGCGCTCGCGCACAGGCATCAAGATCATGTCCATGAACATGTTCCTGGAGCGCGAAAGCGATCCGGTGGTCTGGCGCGGCCCGATGATTTCGAGCGCGATCAAACAGTTTTACACCGATGTGGATTGGGGCCAGCTTGACTATCTACTGATCGATCTGCCGCCAGGCACGTCGGATGCGCCGATGACGGTGATGCAAGCGATTCCGGTTGAGGGCGTGGTGATCGTTTCTTCGCCGCAGCTGCTGGCGACGATGATCGTCAAGAAGTGCATCAATATGGTCAAAACACTCAAAGGTCAGGTCATTGGCGTAGTCGAGAATATGGCCTATATGCGGATGCCCAACGGCGAACAGATGGAGGTCTTTGGCCCCAGCAACGGCCCCGATCTGGTGTATACCACCGGCTCGCCTCTGCTGGCGCAAATCCCCATTGACCCGCTGATCGCCAAACTCTGTGATGAAGGGAACATCGAGGCGTATGAAAGTGAAGAGTTCACGACGCTGGCGGCAAACTTCATCACAGCGGTGAAAATTAAGAAATAAGGCCAGGCGCGGGGGCAACCGCCAACCAGATAATGAACCAGACGGCGGGTAGGCGCTGCAACGCCTATCCGCCGTTTCAATTTTGTGTGTGAGGGATGTTATGGCAACGGAGACGATTGAACTGCGTGGGCATATTATTGATTCACTGATTCTGCCGCGCGTGTGGGATACGATTATGGACCTGGGGGGCAACTTTGAGGTGGAGGAGATGCGCGTGGGCCGCCGCAAGGACGAGCAGAGCTACGCGCGGATGCAGGTGATTGCCCCCGATGACGAGATATTGCAGGCGCTGCTCTCCGAGCTTCAGCAGCTTGGCGCGACCATTGTGCGCCAGCAGGAGGCGAAGACGGAGCGCGTTGAGCAGGCAGGGGTGCTGCCGGATGATTTCTATTCGACGACGAATCTGCCGACGCAGGTGCGGGTAAATGGCCGCTGGATAGATGTCGAGCGTATCGAGATGGATGTGGCTATCGTCGTTGATCGCGGAGCGGGCCGGGCGGTCTGCTGCCCGATGCACGAGGTGCATGTGGGGGATGAGGTGGTGGTTGGTCACGGCGGCATTCAGGTGATCCCGCTGGAGCGGGCGCGTCACCGCGAGTTCTTTGCCTTTATGCAGAGCGAGGTCAGTTCCGAGCGCACGAAGGTGCTGGCAATTCAGGAAGTGGCCCGCCAGATGCGCCAGACACGGGCGCAGGGCGGCAAGATTCTTTTTGTGTTGGGGCCAGCGGTCATCCATACCGGCGCGGGTAAATATGTCGCTGAGTTGATCCGCCGGGGCTATGTGCAGGTGATTTTTGGCGGTAACGCGATCATCACCCATGACGTGGAGTCGGTGATGTTTGGCACGTCGCTGGGCGTGAATCTGACGAGCGGGGAAGCAGTGGAACACGGCCACCGCCACCACCTGCGCGCCATCAACGCGGTGCGCCGGGCTGGCTCGTTGGAGCGAGCGATGGAGCTTGGGCTGATCCGCGAGGGGCTGACCTACGAGGCGCTGCGGCATGGCGTCAATCTGGTGCTGGCTGGCTCCATCCGCGACGATGGGCCGATGCCAGGCGTCATCACCGATATGGTCGCCGCGCAGCGCGAGATGCGCCGGGCTATCGAGGGCGTCGAGATGGCGATCATGGTCGCCTCGATGCTGCACGCCATCGCCACCGGCAATATCCTGCCTGCCACAGTCAAGACCGTGATGGTAGACATCAATCCGGCGGTTGTCATCAAAGTGGCTGATCGTGGTACGACCCAGGCCGCCGGTCTGGTGACGGATGCTGAGCTTTTCCTGCGAGAGTTGGTTGAGGCGCTGCGCGAGTAATCCGCTCATTCCTCAAGCTCTTCTATCATACTGAAGCTGGCTCGATGGGGTGAATGGTGTCAATGCGCGCCAACTCAGCGGCGAAGAGGAGGGCCGCCTGGATTTGTTCGCGGGTGAGTTCATACCCATCCATAATCTGCTCGATAGTCTCACCTGCGGCAAGCTGCTCAAGAATAAACTCAACGGTGATGCGTGTTCCGGCAATCATAGGTTTTCCGAGCATGATTTCCGGGTCTGAGATAATCTCTGGCCTGGACATAAAGGCTCCTTTCTATTCTCGCCTGCCCTTATTATGCGCATATCGGGCTACCGGCAGCAATAGGTGCTTTCAGCAGTTCCTTGTTCGGCTGAGAAAAACCAACCCTATACCTCTCATCAGCCCATCCTTCCTGATAGCTCCCTTCAACCCTTGACACTCGCCAGCTTTCTGCTTACAATCGGGCGTAAAATTGATGCTGGGGGTGGTTACTGGCATGGGCAAGCACATACCTTCTGACTATGATTGGTCCTGGTGGCCGGGCGATCCCGATGGCGCGCCGCCTTCCCGTTTGGAGGATGTGGAGGAGCCGGAGACGGTTGCTGCATCCGCGCCGATGAGGGTTGTTCCGGCTGATCCCCCGTTCTTCGATGATGCCCCCGCCGCGAAGCGACCCCTGGCGCGCTCAAGGCGCTATCGGCGGGCAGAGCGCCAGCGAAGGCTGGCGCGCATCGCAGCGCCGCTCTTGCTCCTGGGCCTGGTTGCCGCGCTGGTGGTGGTCATCCGCCTGCCGGACGCTTCTGCTGCTCAGCCGACGATTGCGCAATCTGACGAGATTCAGGCGTATATCGTGGGCGCGGTGGCGCATCCGGGCGTGTATGTGCTGCGCAGCGGTGATCGCGTGTATAAGCTCATCGCAGCGGCAGGCGGGCTAACGAAAGACGCTGACCTGGCTCGTATCAACCAGGCGGCGTATGTGGCTGATGGCGAAGAGGTCTTTGTGCCTCGCGTGGGCCAGTCGTTTCCCTCTGGCCTCGCCGATGGCGGCCCCGGCAAGGTCAATATCAATACAGCTACTGCTGAGGATATGGACGCCCTGCTGCCGATCAGTTTGACGACAGCGAAGAAGATTGTTGACTATCGTGACGCGCACGGCCCTTATACGACCATCACCCAACTGCTCAACGTGATGAGCCGCACAACGTTCGACAAAATCAAAGACTTTATCACCGTCTAAGCGGCGGGCAACACTAATGTTGAATGACCAGAATCGCCCGCCGAAGCGCCTGATCGTCCCGGTGCAGCCATCTTTGTCTGCCAGCCAGCCGCCCTCGATGGCGGCCTTGCCCGATTTGCGCGGCTTGCTGTTAGTGGCGCTGGTGGCTGCCTGGCTTGCTGGCATCCTCCTGGCAAGCCTGGCGGCTCTGCCGCTCTGGCCGCTGCTCGTGCTGTCCGGGGCTGCTGGCCTGCTGGCGGTCCTGATGCGCCGGTTCGGTCGTCCGGCGCCTCTTGCTCGCTGGCTGACTCTGAGCCTGCTGCTGCTGGCGTGCCTGGCGCTAGGCGCGGCGCGGCTCACGCTTGCCAGCCCTGTAGGCGATGCCGCTGCTGTGAGCGTTTTCATTGGGCGCGGCCCGGTGGTCATTCGCGGCGAGATTGGGGCGGAACCTGCTCTGCGCGAGCGCAGCACGCTGCTGGAAGTGGATGCCAGCAGCCTGAGCCTGGATGATGGGCATACCTGGCGAGATGTGCATGGCTCGGTGGCGGTGATCGCGCTCGGCGCGAATGGCCCCTACGCCCCGGAATACGGCGACAGCGTTGAATTGCAAGGGGAACTGGAGCCAGTGGTCGGCGCTCCCGCCGCTGCTCCCATTTCTGGCGCGTCGTCTTCCACTGAAGCCGCGCAGCCTCCCCATGCAGTGACAGCGCCAGCAGGCATCTTTGCGGCGATGACGTTTCCGCGCCTGCGCATTCTGGAGCGCGGCGGCGGGAATCCGGCGCTGGCCTGGCTCTTTCGCCTGCGCCAGCGGCTTGCCCAGGCCATCAGTCAATCGCTGCCCGAACCCGAAGCCTCGCTCTTGATCGGCATTCTGCTGGGATTAAAGACGAGCGTGCTGCGCTCGCAGTACGCGCTCTACCAGCAGTCGGGGACCGTTCACCTGATCGTGACATCGGGATTCAAGGTGACGGTGCTGAGCGGCCTGCTGGCGGCTTTTGCCACGCGGCTGTTGGGCCGTCGCTGGGCCATTGTGCCGCTGCTGGCGGGTATCTGCGCGTATGTCGTGCTGAGCGGCGCGGGTCCAGCGGCGATCCGCGCGGGCATCATGGGCGCGCTGCTGGTCATCGCCCCGCGCGCCGGGCGCTCCTACAACCTGTATACGTCGCTCGCCTTTGCGGCGCTGCTGATGAGCGCCTGGTCGCCCTATGTGCTCTGGGACGTGGGCTTTCAGCTTTCATTGCTGGGGACGCTGGGTATCGTCTTGATCACGCCGTTTCTGGCGGCGTGGCTGGGGCGTTTCCTGGGCCGTGTCCCCGCTGGCAGAATGAGCGCGAGCTTGCTTGCCGTGACGCTGGCGGCGCAGCTTGCCACCCTGCCCATCCAGGTGATCAACTTCGGCCAGCTTTCTCTTGTAGCGCCGTTCACGAATCTGCTCGCTGTGCCGCTGTTAGGGATCTTGCTGGTGATGGGCGCGCTGATCGGGCTGCCGGGGCTGGTTGTTCCTATAGTCGGAGCGGCGGTCGGCTGGCTGGGCTGGCCGCTGCTCTGGCTGGTCTATCAGATCATCGCGCAATCAGCGGCGCTGCCTTTCTCCAGCCTCTCGGTTGGGCCGCTGGATATTCAGATGGCCTGGCTGTATGAGATTGGCCTGGGGATGGTGATCGCCTGGCTCCTTACCCGGCCCAAAACCACCAGACCTATCGAGAAGCCTTTCCTGACCAGAGCGCAGCAGGGCCACAGACGGCGAGTTCAGGCGCGCTGGCGATTAGCCGCAGCCGCCTTTCTCATTGCCGCTGCAAGCGTGACGACGCTTGCTACGCTTCCCGATGGTCGGCTGCATATCACCTGGCTGGATGTCGGGCCGGGCGGTCAGGCGATGCTCATTCAGACGCCTGCCGGGCATACGGTTCTGCTGGATGGCGGCGATCATCCGGCGGCGCTCGAAGAGGCGCTGGGCCAGCGGCTGCCTTTCTGGCAGCGCACGATTGACCTGGCGCTGCTGACGAATCCGCGCGACGGCCATTTGCTGGGGCTGCTCGATGCGCTGGGGCATTATCACATCAATCAAGCGGCAGACGCGGGGATGCTCCACCCCAGCGCGGCGTATGCTTCCTGGCGCGCCCAGCTTGCGCAGCGTGGCATCCCCTACCGGCAGATTCGCCAGGGAGCGACCATTCAGATTGAACCGGGGGTTATCTTGCAGGCGCTTTCGCCCGGCCCGGTGCTGTCAGAGGACGAGCCGGACGAAGACGCCAACGCCCTGATCTTGCGGCTCACCAGCCCTGGTCTGCGCGTCCTCTTCCTGGGCGAGACCACCGAAACAACCCTGGGGGCGCTGATGACCAATGGCGCTGGCCTGCGCGCCGACGTGGCGCAGATCGCGCTGCCTGCCAACGCCGCGCCAGCCGGACAGCCGGTGCTGGCCGAACTGCTCTTAATAGCCCAGCCGACGCTGCTCGTCGTCACGCCGACCTCAGCCTCCACGCGCAGCACCGGCCCACCTGCGCCCGCGCCGCCTGGGGCTATTCGCACGCTGAGCGTTGCCACTACTGGCGCGCTGGCGCTCGCCGCAGATCGCTCGCGCTGGTGGTTCGAGAGCTAGCAAGCGTGTGCCAGGAAGCCTTGACGGCTGCGCTGCCACTATGCTATACTTATGTGCGTTGACGCCAGGGCGACTAGCTCAATTGGCAGAGCAGCTGACTCTTAATCAGCGGGTTCAGGGTTCGAGTCCCTGGTCGCTCACCAGACAAGAAGCGGGATCGGAACAACCGATCCCGCTTCTTGTCTGGTGAGCGACCATTTTGGTATATTAAGGAAAACCTGATGGGATACACACACAAAGAACTACCAGCGCCCCAGGCCATTGTTGAGGCATGGGGGGCGTTTCGTGAACTCGTTGGGGTCACTTCGGTTCGTACTGAAGAGGACTACCAGCAGGCACGCGCGCTGATTGATACGCTGCTGGATGAGGTGGCAGAAAACGAGGAACACCCGCTTGCTGATGTGCTTGACTACTTTGCCGATCAGGTGGAAGCCTACGAGGAAGAACATATCCTGATCCCTGAAGCAGAGCCGCGCGAGGTGCTGCGCTTCCTGATGGAGCAGCATGGATTGAAGCAGGAAGACCTGGCTGAGTGCGCGCCACAGAACAGAATCTCAGATATTCTCGGCGGTAAGCGATCTATCAGCAAGGAGATTGCAAAAAACCTGGCGCGGCGGTTCGGCGTGCATGCTGATGTATTCCTCTAGCGAGTCCCCTTGGAAAAGCCTTGACCCTGACGTTACGTCACCATTTATACTTCCTCCAGAAAGGAGGAAGACCCTGAATCAGCGTTTTTACCAGAGCGGCCAGTTTGCGAAGAAAGCCGCTGTTTCGGTGCGCGCGCTGCGCTTTTATGACCGGCTGGGCCTGCTCCAGCCATCCGCGCACACGGAGGCTGGCTATCGCCTGTATACCGACGCGGATTTCTTTCGCCTCCAACAGATTCTGGCCCTGAAGTTTCTGGGCTTCGCGCTGGAGGAGATTAAATACTGCTTGCAGGTGGGGCCAACTTCGCTGAAAGAGACGCTGGCCTTGCAAAAGGCGATGATGCAGGAAAAGCGCGCGCGGCTTGAGAGCGTCATCCAGGCGATTTCAGAGACAGAACCCCTGCTGCAAGGCAACGGCCATGACTGGGAAGCGATCATTCATGTGATTCAGGTCATGCACATGGAACAGACCAACGATTGGCGTAAGAAGTACTTTACCGACGAACAACTGAAACAGATGGAGGAATTGAGCAAACAATCGTATAGCGAGGAAGCGCGGCAGAAGCTGGCCGAGTGGGGCAAGAACTGGACGGAAGCCGACCAGGAACGCGCCAACCAGCAGTGGGCCGCGCTCATTGCAGAGTTGAAGCGCCTGGTGGCAAGCAGTCAAGACCCTGCCGGTTCCGAGGCGCAGGCGCTCGCCGGGCAATGGATGGGCATGATTCAGCAGTTCACACGCGGTGACACGGATGTGCTGGAGGGCGTGAAAAAGATGACTTCGGCCAACCTGCGCGGGCAAACGCCTTATCCCCCGTTCTTTGGCAAGGAAGATGGCGCGTTCCTCGACAAAATGCTGGAGACATATCAGGAGCGGCAAGGCGCGTAGGGACCGCTCTTGCGCCAGAACAGAGGCCGTCGGTACATGCCGACGGCCTCTGTCTGTCCTGAGAACAATTGGCAGCTTAACTTGCTACGCGGTAGGTGGCAGGGGTTGGGCGTGTGGCCGCCTGGACAAAGCCCTGGAAGAGTCGCAGCACGCGCTCGTCCCCGGCAACGGCCAGTTCTTCGGGATGGCATTGGATCGCCACAACAAAGCGATGGTTGGGGAACTCGATGCCTTCAATCAAGTCATCGGGAGCCGTTGCCGAGGGAATCGCGTTGCGCCCCAGGGTCTTGATGCCCTGGTGATGGAAGCTGTTGACCATCAGCGGTTCCGTACCCAGCAGGTCTGCCAGGCGCGTGCCAGGCGCGATGGTGATGCTATGCGCGCGATATGTCCGGGGCTTGCCGGTCCAGGCGTGCTTGAGGCTGTTGGGACGCTGGGCGTGAATATCTTGATAGAGCGTGCCGCGCGCCACGACGTTGAGCAGTTGCATGCCTCGGCAAATGCCCAGGATCGGCAGGTCCATCTCCAGAAAATAATTGGCGAGCGCCAGTTCGAGCCGATCTTCGTTCAGGTCCACCGCGCCCAGCAGGGTATGCGGCTCTTCATCGTAGGCGCGCGGATGAACGTCAACACCGCCGGGGAGCAGCAGACCATCCAGCCGCGCGCAAAGCGGCTCCAGGTCGGCCAGATCATCGAAATGGGGGATTAAGACGGGCGTGCCGCCAGCCATTTCGACGGCCTTGGTATAGGCGCGGTTGTTTCCATAGAGCGGACGCAGGGCGCCCGCGCGTTTGCCTGCATAGCAGGGAATGCCGATTACAGGACGAGCCATACTACACTCCTTCACAGCCATGTATCTTGAGGATGAGTCCGCACAAAAAAAGAGAAGGCGGGGCGCGTTTGTTTGCGCCCCGCAACGAGTGATGACTTCAGAAAATCGTATCTGCTCTCTGCGCTCGCTGCGACGAATCAGTCTCCGGGCCGACGTATCGCCCCCCGGCTCAGGGGGACCGGCGCTGATCCTTCAGTCGGCGGCTTCGGCGTTTCCTCTACGGCTGGCGCGCGGGCCACCGCAGAGGAGATCACCTGATCCGGCGGCGCTTCTTTTACAGGAACGGCCTGAACTTTCTCTGGCGCCACGATGATAGTGCGCGTCCCTTTCATCCCTGCCCTGAAGGTCATCGCTGCCGCCGCGAGAAACCAGGCAAAAAGCATGCCAAAAAGAATACCAGATAGGAGTGAAGATGAAGAGATAGGTAGTGTTAACATGGTTCTTTCATTCCGCGCCCTCGACGGGCCTCTTTTCGAGAACGGCGTCATTGGATGGCTGCCGTTCCATAGTCTCTATAACGGATTGACTGGTACGCGGGTAACGACACCTGATGGTTGCTTGAGCCTCCATGTATCCCTTGAAAGCGCAGGTGTCACTTCCCTATCTTTACTGTAGCATGGCGTCGTATAATAATCCTATCTTGTTGTTCACATTAAGAGTGTAAAGCAGGCGCCACAGGCGCTGCCTGTGGGGGTTCCGCACAAGCTATGCCAGCAGTTGTCTGCTGAGTATAGCTCTTGTCCGACTCGTGATTGTGGTGTATACTTCAGAAAACGAGTGAGCGCCGCAAGGATGACTGGTTCGCCCGATGGTGTGCCTGCCAGGGCGCCGGACATCGCCCGCGGGCGTTGAGGGCTTCTCGCACGCATGATGGATGAGATAACAGATTATTACGGGCTTCTGGGCGTGGAGCCAGGCGCGAATGCCACAGAAATCAAGGCGGCCTTTAAGCGCATGGCCCTAAAGTACCATCCAGATGTGTATTCTGGATCAGATGCTGAAGAGCGCATGCGTCTGCTCTTAACAGCCTATAAGACGCTGACCAATCCCAGCAAGCGCAAGACCTATGATCTGGCGCATGGCATCAGTCGCCGGGCCGTCTGGGATGATGAGGAACCGCTGACGTTCTATCGCTCCGCTAATGGGCGGGGCTTTACCACCTCCAGTGGGCGCATCCCAACCCCCGACAAAGCCGAGACTTCCGGCGAGAAGCCGCCAACCACCGCAGCAGAAGCCGAGACCACTTCCCAACCGACGGAAACGAAGGTACCTGTCACCTTTCCGCGCCTCGATGCAGGCGTGGGGGCTGTCATCGCCCTGGGGGGATTTGTCTATAACCTGACGATGCAGCAGGCCGCCCGGTTACGCGAGGATGGTCGGCTGCTGGGCGCGGATATGCCGCAGCGCCTCCCCCGCGCCGATGGCGCGCCCGGAGGACGCCGCTGTGTCTGTCACCGCTGCGGCCATATCTGGGTTGTGCCGCCTGACCAACGCCGGACCAGCACTGATCGCTGCCCCAGGTGTACGGCCCCCGACTGGACCGAATATCTGCTGCTGCGCTGCCAGGAATGCACCGCCGTGTTCGAGAGCCAGCAGATTCGCCGCTATGATCGCGTCAGGATCGGCGAACGATACTATGGCGATTTCCATCTCTGTCAGCCGTATGAACTCTTTCCCCGCTGCCCCAACTGCCGGGCTGTGCGCTGGTGCGCTGGCGAAGAGATGCGCCTGAACCGACGCCCCGCCCAGGCGCAGGGGCCGCGCCCCTCTGGCCCGCTCGCCCAGGACAACGGCCCACGCCCAACGACTTCTGGCGGCATCCCACGCGCGACGGGCGCGTTCCCACGCATGGCGACCAGCGGGCATACCGGCGCCTATCCTTCGACCCGTTCCAGAAAATTGCGCACCGATGGCGTACCCAAAATGTTTCTCACGCTGGTTTTTGCCCTGCTGATCCTGGGGTCGCTTTTCGCCATCTATGCGATTCTTGCCGCCCATTGAGCCAGGCGTTCACTCCAGAAACAGCCGGGGGTGGCTGTAGAGCTTCTTCCCGCGCCTGACCGCGATCAGTTTGCCCCGATGCACCCACTGGCGCAGCGTACTCTCCTGCACGTTCAGCCTGGGGGCAAGCTCCTTGAACTCCATGAGTGGCTCTCGATGTTCCAGATTGGTGATGATCATCTTATCCAACCAGGGTGAAAGACTCTCGCAGAGCAGTGCTTCTAGTGGCCCAAAGTCCCCTTTTTCTAGCCGCTTCCTCAATGCTTCAGGCTGAGGCTCAGGAAAACCCTGGTGGAACCCTTGATCAGCACTTTCAAGGGTGCGGTAATAACGACCCCGCTCCTCTTTTTGGAAACCTTTAATAATGATGGGGAGATAGCCATTGCTTACCGCCAGGTAATTCAGAATAATGCGTCCAGCCCTGCCGTTGCCATCCTCAAACGGGTGAATGCTCTCGAACAAGGTGTGAATGCGTGCCAGCGCAGAAAGAATAGGTAAGCTTTCCAGTAAGTCCAGGCTCAGCCGGAGCCAGGCGCGCATATATTCATTGACATCAAATTCCGGGGGACGTACTTTAGCGCCGTGAATCTGGATGCTTTTCCTGCGAAAGCTGCCCCTCTCTTCACTCAAATTGCGGAATAGCTCGCTGTGGATATGCCGTACCAACGACATATCTAGTCGCAGTTCACCCTCGTAATAGTATTGTGAAGCCAGGTCGTAGAGGCTCTGGGCTGTGCGATGGTAATTGAGAATCTCAGGGGCCGTTTTTCGCCCCTTCAACACAGCTTTTAGCTCCTGCTCAGTTGCAAAATACCCTTCGATAGAGAGCGATTGGCGCGTTTCTTCAGCGAGCATATAGAGCCATTCGCTATTTTTTACGGCGGTCTCCGGCAAGCCACCCAGCGCCATAAACAGCGTCTTTCGCTGCGGTAGGTTGTCACAGTTGGTAATGCTGTCTTTACTCAATGCCCCTTCTCCAGAGGTATAAGACTCGTCACACTTGCAGCGATATTGCTCATTCTCGGTGAACTGTGACAGATTATACCATGATGTAAACCATCTCTGTGACAAGCGAGAGGAGTAACTCCAGAGCCTACTCTTCCTGCCCCATTGCCTGGCGGGCCGCAGCCTCGTGGGCAAGGACTTCGGGGTCGTCGGGAGCCAGGATCAGCGCCTGGTGGTAAAAATCCAGGCTTTCTTCATAGCGACCCAGCCCCGCCAGCGCGTAGCCTTTGGTGTCCAGCACGTTTGCCGCGCGCATCCCCAGCGCCAGCGCCCGATCTGCCGAGTCGAGCGCCTCCTCATGGCGGCCCAGCAGGGTCAGCAGCCAGGCGCGATTGCCCCAGGCGAATGCCAGACGCCCATTCAGCGTCAGCGCGCGATCATATGCCTCCAGCGCCTCTTCAGAGGGTCGCAGGCTCGTGAGCGCCGCGCCTTTGTTCACCCAGAACTCGGCGGTGGCCGGGGAGATTGCCAGCGCCCGTTCATAGGAGGCCAGCGCCTCTTCGTAGCGTTTCAGGGAGTAGAGCGCGCTGCCCTGATTGGCCCAGACTTCGGGCATAGTTGGGTCCAGCGCAAGCGCCATCTCCGTTGCCGCCAGACTCTCTGTATAGCTGCCCAGTTGATTCAAGACATAGCTCAGGCTGCCCCAGGCGCCTGCCTGCTCTGGTCCGGCTTCCAGGGCCATACGATAGAGCCGCGCCGCGTCGGTGTAGTTCCTGGACGTTTTAGCGATTTCAGCCTGAATCAGTAACCGGGTGATCTCCTGGGTGCGGCGCGCTGTTTCTGCGGCCTGGGCGCTGGCCGCTGCCTGAGCCTCACTCGGCGTCGCCTGTTCGGCAGGCGCTTCCCACAGGCAGAGCGTGTGGCCGTCGGGATCGTGGAACTGGGCGATCCGTCCCTGGGGCGTTTCGGCCAGCGGGGCGCTGAAATTGACGCCGCGCGCTTCCAGGTCGTGGACGCGCGCTTCGATGCCCTCTGGCGTCGGCAGCAGCAGCGCGCCCCATGCAGGCAGAGGCGCTGCCGCTGTTGTCTCTGGCCCCAGGCGCAGCCAGAGCCGCGCCTGGCCCAGCGCAAAGCCGGGCCAATCGGCGGTGGTACCTATCTGGCTCAGGCCCAACGTGTCACGATAAAACCCAACTGATCGCTCCAGATCGCTGACATGAAGCCAGAGAGCCAGTGTTAGATTGTTCTCAGCCATTGCTCTTTCCTTCGCGGGCGGTTAGAACCATTCGCCCCCCTGATAGCGCCAGCGGACCAGCAGCGTGCGCAGCGGCCCCTGGGCGATGATAAAGGTAATCAGCCAGATGCTGGCGTACATGCTGATAAAGACGGCGAACGGCATCGCTGTAGATGGAATACCGGGCAGACCGACATAATGGACCAGCAGCCAGACCAGCGCGCCTTCGACGACGCCCGCCAGCACCTGAAAGCTGGTGGGCCAGTCACGGTCCCAGCGAAAGGTCAGGATATATTGATAGAGGGCGTCCCAGGCCAGCCCGAAGAGAAAGACATAGCCCAGCAGCAGAAACGGCGTGACGACGTTTTTGACGACCAGCCCGACGATGAGCGTAATGATCACGCCCACCGTTGCCAGCAGGAAGAAGCGGGTTTCCCAGCGCCCCAGGAGTGTTGGTGTCATGGATGTCTGCTCCTTACCCAACGAGTCCACTGCCGGAATGAACGCAGCGGGCCAAGGCGGCGCAGCCCCGGCGCGCCCAGCTTGCGCAGAGCTTCCACCGAGCGCAGAGCCGCATATTGTAGACCGATAAAGCTGTCCGCCATTGCGAAGGGGCCGCCCAGCGTCATCGTGCCGCTGGCGTAGACGTGGCCGGGTCCATTCGCCATGCCCAGCGCCTCAAAATCGTTGGCGACGCGCAGCCGACCCTTGGGATTGCGCCCCAACCTGTACGTATCTACCATATCCTTGAGCAGCGCGTTACTCTCCAACGCGGCCTCCAGGCCGGTACAGTCTATGATGAAGTCGGCGGGCAGCCAGCTTTCCGGCTGCCTGGGGTCGCTGGTGGCGATCAACGTGGCGATCTGCCCATACTGGTTGCGCTCTACACGCTTCACCCTGCCAAAGTATATCCGATACCAGCCCTCGCGCAGCCCGGCGCGGCTGATGGCTCGCCAGTCCTTGCGGCTGGCGGTAGTCGTGCCGCCCCAGTCGTTGAGGAGGCGGTCACGCTGCTGATCGTCGGCCTGTTCCAGTTTGCGGCGCAGTGTGCCGCCCGCGCAGGCTTTGGGCCAGTTGAAAGGCTGTAGCTCGGTATGGTTTTCCACTTTGCGCCGGACTCGCCCGTCACGATGGCCCGCCAGCAGCGGAGAGCGCAGGACTTGCAGGATGCCGACACGCGGGTTTTGTAGATGCGCCTCGGCCAGCCGCTGAATGACCCGCGACGCCACGATGCCACGACCCCGCACCATGACCACCCCGCCAGCGCGCGCCAGGTGGTCATAGATATGGCTGTGGTCTTCGTAGGCGTTGACGACACGCTGGAAATCTTTGGTGCGGTCTCGATAGTCCTGAAGATCGGCCAGGAACTGAATGGCCGGATAGCCAACGGCGATATGCACATAGCGCGCGACGATAAACTGCTTGACCACTTCCAGGCGCTGGTTGATCTGTGTGTAGGCGATGATGTAGCGGCCATCGTCAGTCTTGCGAATGGCGTGGGCCTGTCCATAGCGCCAGATGCGCCCCCAGCCAATACGCTGCGCCTCGCGGTCTATTGAGTTGAAGACATCGCTGGCGCGGGGCGTATAGGTCTCCGTCAGGACCGGCTCACCGAAAACCTGGACGCTGACGCGCAGCGCATTGCCGATCTGGCCCCGGCCCAGCGAATGCCAGATTTCGCGCAGCCCATAGGAAGGCCAGCCCCAGATATTGTCCGGGCAGGCGTCGCTGTTGGAGCGCAGGCGCTCGTGGCTGAGAACCTGCGAGTTATGACACAGGCGCTCGTAGCGCGCGTGTGGCTTGGGTTCCAGGCCGATGGAAGCGATGTGCTGCTCTGGAACGCCAGAGATCAGCAGGTGATCGATCCAGGTGAAGCTGCCCAGGCCGCCGCCAATTGCCAGGTAGGTGATTTCGGTGACAGGGATACCGCTTTGCTGCGCCTGCCAGAATGGGACAACAGGCTGCTGAAAGAACGCGGGCGGGAAGGTCTCTTCCACTGTCGCCGCTGGCACAAAGGGAAGGAGCAGACCCGTCTCGCCGCTGAAGACGAGCGTGGATTCTGCGGGCGGTTTGATCGGCGTGGGGGCCGGAGGCGTCGGCGAACGGCTGGCCGCCAGGGACGGCGGTACAAGCGGCGCGGGCTGCGCGGCGGGCTGAACGGGTCTGGACGCCGGGGCGTCGGCCAGAGCCGCTGTCAGGCACACCCCGCCGATCTCGATGGTATCGGTGGGGCTAACGGGAGCGCGCTGAATCCGCTGCCCGTTGAGGAACGTGCCGTTCCCGCTGCCCTGATCGGTAAGGATAACCTGGCCGCCCTCCAGCGTGAGGATGGCGTGCTGGCGCGAGGCGTTGATAACAGGCAAGGGAATAGTATTATCATGCTGCCGCCCGATGCTGATGGGCGGCGCTGCCACGACTTCGCGCTTGTGTTGGGTGGTCGGGTCTATCCAGCGCACCCTGATCTGCGGGGGCTGAGACGGCTGGGCCGCCGCTCCAGGCGGCATCATGACGGTCCCAAAATCCACCGAAGCAACAACTGTGCCAGGCTCCTGCGGCGCGGCCATCGTCCCAAAATCCGCAGGCGCGGCCATCGTGCCATACTCTTGAGGCGCGGCCATCGTGCCATACTCCTGCGGGAGAGCCATCGTGGGCGCCTGGGAAGGCGCGTATGGCTGGTCGGTGGGGCTGATCTCGATGGAGAAGCGGAACGGGCCGATCTGGAACGTGTCGCCATCTTTCAGAGGCGCGTGTTTGACACGCTGTTGATTGACGAGGACGCCGTTCTTGCTCTGCCGGTCATGAACGACGACTTCGCCATTAACATACTCCAGCAAGGCGTGCTGGCGCGACACCGCGTCGCTGTTGAGCGCAACGGTATTTTCGCGCATCCGCCCGATGCTGATGGGCAGCGGGGCGAGGATGACGCTCTCTTCATTGGTCACGGGGTCTTGCCAGTTCAGGCGCACCTGCGGCGGCATCTGCGCTCTCTGCATCGCGGTTCTTCCTTAATAAATAGCATCATAAGTTCCACCACACATAAGGCGTTGGCAGGCGCGGCGTGTGACTTGTAGCGCCGCCCCCCTTCGGGAAGGGCCGCTTGACCGCGCTGGGCGCGGCCATTCTCGCTCGGCTGCGCCTCGCTCGCGCGTCCCTTCCTGGCGGCCACCGCCTCGCCAGGGCGAACGCTCGCCCTCCAGGCCACCGGACCAGCAGGCCAGCGTCCAGCCACTTGTAGCGCCGCCGTCTCTGGCGGCTAGCCGCCTGTACCGCCGCCGTCCCTGGCGGCCACCGCTGCGCCAGGGCGAGCGTTCGCCCTCCAGCGCGAACGTGCCAGTAGGCCAGCGTCCAGCCGCCAGGATGGCGGCGCTACAAGTGGCATTCGTCCTCCAGGCCAGCGGACCAGCAGGCCAGCGGACCAGCAGGCCAGCGTCCAGCCGCCTGGAAGGCGGCGCTATAAGTGGCGCCCCGATAGGTGGTGGAACCAGCATCATAGATAGCCTTGAGATAGTATCGGGATGATATAGTACAACATTGAGATAGCAGCGAAATGAGAGAGCGCATCGGGATAGTACAGGAATGATATAGTATATTATTGAAATAGCCTCAAGATACTGCATGGAGATGATCAGGTTTCCACCTCTACGATCTGGCCGTTGGCGAGTGAGCAACCACACCAGGGGCAAAACTCTTCAGGGCGCGAATCTACCAGCCTGCCACAGCGGGCGCACTGCACCTTCAGCGCCTTCATTCCGGGCTGCGGCGGCATCACCCAGAGATACGTCGTCCCCAGGCGGAAGGTGTCGCCGGGTTTGAGCGGTGTGTCCTGGTTATAGGTCAGGCGAAAGCGCCGGTTGAAGGCGATGATGCTGCTCTGGCTCAGATTGCGCAGGCGCCACCTGCCCTCTACGGCGTAGACCGAAGCATGCTGGCGCGAGACGGAGCGATCATCGAGGATGATCTGGCACGACTCCGCCTGCCTCCCAATGATGCAGGGGCGCTCGGCAGTGACGGTGTGGTTCCGCCACTGCCCTTGCGCCTGCCATGCCAGTGTCAGTGTGCGCATGGCGCTAAGCTTTCTTAGAGCGTACCCAGGTCAATCATCGCCGCAATCCCGTTATCCTGGTTGAAGAAGAGCATCTGGAAGTCGCCCTTGTCTGGTGGGACCACGAAGCAGATGTAGCCCACGTCCTTGCTTTCATGGCCGCCCAGGACTTCATTGATAAAGTAGCCATATAAGGTATTCTGGTTCTGGCGCTCCTGGTTGGGCTGGAGCAGGGCAAACTCCGGGTCGCCAACATAGGCGCTGCCCGCGCTGTTGTTCGTGACCTTCAAGTCTACCAGGATAAAACGCATGCCCTGCGGCGCTTGAAAGCCCGGTGTCCAGACGCCGGTGGTGACTTTGGTGACGGTGCCGGTGAGCGCGCCGCCGTAGTAGGTGACGGTGTTCTTCTCGGTGATGGGCTTCGTGACCCACTGCCAGACGGAGGGATCATAGCCCACGCCGTTGAGCGGGATGGTTTCCTGCAACTCGGTAGCCGCGCCAAGCACCAGTTTCCAATCGCTGATATTCGTGCCATGCGGCACGGCAAAATACCAGTATCCAAGGATGTTGGCCTGCCCGTCCACAGAAAGGGGCAGGCTGTTGGATGCGCCGCCGTTCGTTACGTCGTAGGGGTTGCCGCTTGGGCCGACCACACGCGCATTGTTCGAGACGAAAACGCCGTGCGTATCTTGACTGTTATCCAGCCGGACCTGCATCTTGAGGGCATCCTGGTTGGGATCGTTGGGGGTGTATTCAGGCACGCTGGGAGCCTGCGTGGCGTTCATGACGGTGACGGTTACGCCCGCGTAGATCGCCTGAAGGTTCAGGTTATCGAGCGTCTGCGCGCCGCCCGGGCTGGTGGTCGTGCTACCTGTACCCGGAGTACTGCCAGGGTTGCTGGAGCCAGGAGTGCTGCCAGGGTGATTGCTGCTGCTGGTGGAGCCGCTCTTGCCGGATGACAGCAACCTGTAAGCCAGCACCCCGCCGCCGCTCAGCACGAGAACGACCAGGACGATTGCCACCACACAGCCAAGCGCGAAGCGTCTGCCGCTCTTTTTTTGCGGCTGCGCCCAGGGCGCGACGCCGCCCGGCGTCATCACTGGCGGGGGGCCGGGAGCGTAGCCTGGCGGCGCTGGTGGCGGCGCAAATGGCGCTTGCTGGCCGGGGGGCGGGGGATAAGGTCCAGACATCACCGGGCCGTTATACTGGCTGAAGGACGACGGCCCTGAAGGCGCTGGTGGCGGCGCTGCGTTATATTGTGAGGCGTAGGGATCATGGACTGGCGGCGCGTCAGCGCGCAACGTGGCGTCTGGTGGCGGTGGTGGGGTAAGCTGCGTGGGCGTGTTATCCCCTGTTGGCGGTGGGGGCGGTGGGGTAAGCTGCGTCGGCGCGTCGCTCACTGCTGCTGGCGTGGGAGCCGGAGCGCCCTGCGCGGGCGGCGCATTATTTGCCGGTGGCTGGTTCGGAGTCTGGCGCGCGCCACAGGAGCCACAAAAAGCTGAGCCTGCTGGCAGAGGCTGGCCGCAATTAGTACAGAACGTTGATTGCATTGAAGGCTTCCTCCGTACCTGTGTTCAGGAGGCTGGCCTGCGCCAACCTGCTGTGCTTTTGGGTTTCTTTAGGGAAAACGCCCTGCAACTGGCGTTTTCCCCTATGGGTTCGTCAGTGGATGAGTTTCCTTGCGCTGTGGAGATGCGGCCCTGCCTGGTTTTGCTGCTGCGCGCCTATTATAACACTGTTGTGGCTGCTTTCCTATGAAGAACGCCACATTATGACGGTTCCACCGCCTATCGGGGACGCCACTTGTAGCGCCGCCTTCCAGGCGGCTGGACGCTGGCCTGCTGGTACGGTGGCCTGGAGGGCGAACGCTCGCGCTGGCGCAGCGGTGGCCGCCAGGATGGCGGCGCTACAAGTCACACGCCTCGCCTGCTAACACCTCCTGTTTGGTAGACCTTTTTGTGAACGCTACCTTATGGGGCCAGCCAGACCCGCACGCTGAGATCGGCGCTGGCCGAGGCGATGCGCTTGCCATTAGGCCCCCAGCCCACATCACTCACCGCGCTGCTGTGCTGGCGATAGACCAGCACCCTGGTTGCATTGCTGGCGTTCCAGACGTGCACTGTGCCATCTTTGCTGGACGAGGCGATATACCTGCCGTCGGGCGACCAGGCAACACCGGTCACGTCGCCGGAATGGCCGCTGTAGGTCACGACGTTGTTCCCGGTTGTCGCGTCCCAGACCTGGACGGTGCGATCATAGCTGCCGGAGGCGATCCGTTTCCCATTGGGCGACCAGGCGACGGCTGCTACGCCGTCATTATGGCCCTTGTAGATGTTGACGACGGTTCCGGTCCCGTTGGTCGGGTTCCAGAGATGGACGGTTTTGTCTTTGCTGCCAGAGGCGACCAGGGAGCCATCGGGCGACCAGTCCACTGACCAGACGTGATCGGTATGGTTGGAATAGGTGAAGATGAACTGTTGGGTGAGCGCCTCCCAGACGCGCACTGTGTTATCATAGCTGGCCGAGGCGATGAGCTTGTTGTTGGGCGACCAGGTCAGATCGGCTATCTCCCCGCTGTGGCCGGTGTAGGGGCCGAGGCCGACGGGGTTTCCGTCGTGAGGATCCCAGACATGCACCGCCCGATCTTTGCCGCCAGAGGCCATATACTTGCTATCGGACGATCCGGCTACCGTCCAGACCTGATCGGTATGCTTCTTGTAGGTGATGAGGGTATTGCCGTTGGTTGCGTTCCAGATGCGCACCGTATGATCATAGCTGCCGGAGACGATCACAAGGCCGCCGGGCGACCACTCCAGCGTCGCCACTGCCTGCGTATGGCCGCGATAGGTGTAGAGGGTTGACCCAGGCTGCGGCGGAGTGGTTGGCGTCTCGGTTGGCGCTGAGGTAGCGGTTTCGGTTGGCGCTGCGGTAGCTGTCGCGGCTCCGGTCCCTGCTGCCGTTGGGCTGGAGCCGACGACGGTTCCGGCGGTTCCACTGCCTTTTGGCAACAGCAGGAAGGCCGCCGCGCCGCCGCCGATCAGCGCCAGCCCGGCTGCGCCGCCGATGACGACGGCGCGGCGCGAGATGCCCTTTTTGGGCGGCGTCTGCCCAGGCGCGGGGGCAAGGGGGCTGGCGGGCGCGGCCATTGACATGAACGTGTCGGCATAGGGCGCTGGCGACGACGGCGTGTTGGCGGCCCATCCGGCATTGAAAGCGGGCGCGTATCCTGACGGCCCGCCCGGCTGGACCGACGCTGGAACGGTTGGCCCGACGATGGGAGGGCCGGACCCTGCGGTGGTTTGCGGAGGCGGCGGTACCGGGATGCCTGGCAGCGCGCTGATGACCGTCTCGGCAGCGTAGATTGAGGGCTGCGGCCCATCGCTGCGCCCGGCGGGGCTGGGCGGCGTTTGCGCGCGGGTGGCGTATGTCTGCGGGTTATCCACCAGAGTGGCTTGCTCCAGGGCGTTAGCAAAGGCGCGTATGCTGGCAAAGCGTTCTTTGGGGTCTTTTGCCAGCGCCGTCAGCACCACCCGCTCTACGGCTGGCGAGAGCGTCGGGATTTTCTCGCGCAGGGGGCGCGGAGCCGCCAGCATGTGCTGCCCGGCGACTTCGGTGAACGTCCCGTGAAAGGGGCGCGAGCCGCTGAGCCATTCATAGACCACTACCCCCAGGGCGTATTGATCGCTGGCGGGGCGCGGCTTGCCTTGCAGTTGCTCCGGGGCCATATAGGATGCCGTTCCGGCGATGCTCTGTGTCTCCTGGTAGTTGGAGCTTTGCGCTACCAGGGCGATGCCAAAATCGCTGAGCAAGACCCCGTTGCTGCGGCTCAGCAGCATATTTTCCGGCTTGACATCGCGGTGAATCAGCCGCTGGTCGTGGGCATATTGCAGCGCCTCCGCTATCTGCTTGAGATAGGGCAGAATGGTGGCCGGGGCCAGCGGCGTTCCGGCGGGGAACAACTGCCGCAGCGAGCCGTTGGGCGCGTAATCCATGAGGAGATAGGGCGTGCCATCTTGCACGCCAAAATCGAGGACGCGCACGATATGCGGATGCGTCAGCGTGGCAATGGTGCGCGCCTCCATACGAAACTTCTCTATATCGGCGGCGTTTGCCAGTTGGGTATGCAGCACTTTGATGGCGGCCTCCGTACCCAGGAACACCTGTACCGCCAGATAGACTTCGGCAAAAGCGCCTCTGCCTAGCAATCGAACGAGGCGATAATTGCCAAATTGCTGACCCTCGCGTTCAGCCATCAAAAAGACCTCCTGGGTAGGGAATGCAAAGATGCAGGCAGGGAAAGCCATGCCTCAAACAACCAGTACCCCCATTGTAAAGGAGCATGGCAGGCGCGTCAAGCGCCCTGCCAGGAGGCGCTCCACCAAGAATGAGGTCTTGGCAGGCGAGACCTGTGACTTGTAGCGCCGCCATCCTGGCGGCAAGCCGCTGGCCTGCTGGTCCGCTGGCCTGGAGGGCGCACGCTCGCCAGGGCGAAGCGGTGGCCGCCAGGATGGCGGCGCTACAAGTGGCGCCTTCCGGCAGGGCGCTTTTTGCTGTTGACCTTGCCTTTGCTGTTACTATTTGCTGATACTATGGGGATAGACGACGAATGCAGTGCGAGTGCCATGACGGGAGATAGTGGTGTCTGCGCAACCTGGCAATGCGCCCAACCATCGTGGAAGGAAACGCGCGGCAGCGCCCTTTGAGAAAGCGGCGGTGGGTACCGGGACTGAAATGCCTCCCCCTCTGCTGGACCCGCTCCACCCCCCTGCGCCCCAGCGGTTCCTGGGCCTGCTCTGGCGGGGCCTGCGCCGCTGGTTCCAGAACTATACGTTTGCCCCGCTCTGGCTGCCGGAACGCTGGCGCCAACCCTGGGTGGGCTATCTGCTGGGGGCGCTCATGGCTTTGGCTGCGGTTGCGGGCGATCTGCTGATCCTCCAGTTCTTTCCTACTTTTGATGTGCCTGGCTTGCTGCTGCTCCTGGCTGTGTTGCTGGTGGCTCTGACCTGGGGGGCCGGGCCGAGCCTCGTGGCGACTCTGGCAGGCGTTGCTCTGCTGGATTTTTTTGACATCCCACCCCGTTTCACTCTTGCCAAGCAAATCAGTGCAATAGTAGTTGATGATAGCCTGGTCATCCTGGTTGGAGGGATTATCAGCCTGATTGCCATGCAAGTCCAGCGGGCGCGGCGGACCGCCGAAACATGGGCTGGCGCGCTGGTGGCGGAGCGAGCGCACAGCGAATTAGAGCGCCAGCGCCTGCAAACGGTTCTCGATGTGCTGCCGGTGGGCGTGGCGATTGCCAACGCGCGGGGGCAGATGCAGGCGTTGAACAGCGCCTTCAGGCAGCTCTGGGGCGTGGAAGCGCCGCTGCCTCCAGATATAGCGGGGTATGGCGCCTATAAGGGCTGGTGGCCCGCCACCGGGGAGCCGATTGCCGCCGATGAGTGGGCGCTGACCCGTACTTTGACCAGGGGTGAGGTTTGTCCTGGTGAAGAGGTGGAGATCGAGGCGTTTGATGGACAGCGCAAGACGGCGATCAATACTTCCGCGCCCATCCACGACGAGGCCGGAGCGATTATTGGCGGCGTGGTGGCGATGGTGGACATCACCGAGCGCAAGGCCGCCGAGCAAGAGCGCGCCCGCCTTCTGGAGCGCGAGCAGGCCGCTCGCGCCGAGTCGGAGAAGGCTACCGAACGATTGCGCGCGCTGCAATTCATCAGTGAGGTGGCGCTGACGCATTTCACGCTCGATGATCTGCTGGGTGCGCTGCTTGAACGACTCTGTCAGGCGCTGTCTGTTGAAAATGGCGCCATTCTGTTACTGGATGAATCCGGGCAGGAAATGACGATACGCGCTGTGCGCGGGCTGGAAGACGTACTGGCGCAGGAGGTGAGAATACCGCTGGGCAGGGGTGTGGCTGGCCGCGTTGCAGCCACTCGTGAGGCGCTTATCATTGACGACCTCTCTACCGTCGAAACGGTCTACCAATACTTTCGTGATCGTTTTCGCTCCTTTGTTGGCGTGCCGCTGGTCGTGGATGGGCGGGTGATCGGGGTCATGCACGTGACGGCTGTGCTGCCAGGCCGCTTCACCCAGGATGACGCGCGCCTGCTTGAACTGGTGGCGGTCCGCGTTGCCCTGGCAATTGATCGCGCGCGTCTCTTTGAGGCTGAGCGGCGCTCGCATGCGGATGCGGATGCGCGCGCCAGCCAGTTAGAAGCGATCTTCGAGGCGCTGGCCGATGGGCTGATGGTCTTCGATGCGCAGGGACGCGCGGTGCATGTCAATCCGGCTGCTCGTCGCGCGCATGGACCTGCTGGCGCTGATCTCGATTTCTTTCGGTATTCGCTGACGGAACTGCGTGACCTGCTGATGCTGCGCGATGAGCATGGGCAGGTGGTCCCTGAAGATCAACTGCCCGTTCGCCGCGCCTTACACGGCGAGCTGCTGACGGGTGAGCATTCGACGGAAATGATCATGCGGACCCTGGATGGCCGGGAGATGGCGCTGAACGCGAGTACCGCGCCCATGCGTGACGCCGAAGGGCGTATTAGCGGCGCTGTCATCGCTTTCCGCGATGTGACCGAGCGCCGCCAGTTGGAGCGGCGTACCCACGAGGCGCTCAACGGGCTGCTGGCGATTGCGCAGGCGCTGATGCACGCGCCCGATGAGCCTTCTTTCGCTGAGAAACGGAAGGCTGTAGCCCATCCTCTTACCAGGCAGGTGGCAGAGTTGACAGCGCGTGTCCTGGGCTGCGAGCGGCTCGGCATTTTCTCGCTGGAGCCGGGGACGGAGACGCTGCGTCCGGTGGCGGCGGTGGGCCTCTCTTCAGAGCTAGAGCGGCGCTGGTGGGCTGAGGAGATCGCCCGAAGTGCGCAAGATGCGGGGCGCGCAGAACTTTTCGCCCGCCTGCTGGAAGGCAAGGCGCTGGTGTGGGATCGGACCCAACCACCTGTGAGCGATTTGCCTCACTTCTCTGGGGCGCGCAGCGCGCTGGCGGTCCCTATGCTGCTGCGCGAGAAACTGGTGGGGGCGCTCGTTCTGGATTATGGCGAGGCCGATCATATGTACACGCCGCCCGAACGCTCGCTGGCCGAAGGGTCAGCTATGCTCGCGGCGCTGGTGTTGGAGCGCGAACGGCTGCTGCGCGAACGAGAAGAGGCGCGCACGAGCGCGCTGGCGCTGGGCGAGGCGAACCGGCAAATGGATGAATTTCTGGGGGTGGCAAGCCATGAACTGCGTACCCCGCTGACCTCGATCTTGCTGAGCCTTCAGTTATCCCAGCGGCGCTACCAACGGCTGCTGCGCGACGATGCCGATGTCACGGAACAACTCGCTGAGAAGCTGGAGTTCTTGCTGGACCAACTCGTGCGCACCGAGCGCCAGGCCAGCCGCCTGGACCGGCTGGTGAATGATCTGCTGGATGTTTCGCGCATTCGGACGGAAAAACTCGCAATACACCGCCAACCGGCTGATCTGGCGCGTATTGTCTCTGAAGTGGTTGGGGAACAACGCCAGGCAGCCCCGGATCGCGTCATCAAGGCGCATCTGCCGCCTGACCTGCGCGTGCCGCTCTTGATTGACCCTGATCGCATGAGCCAGGTCGTGGAGAACTATTTGACCAATGCCCTCAAATATTCGGCGGAAGAGCAACCCGTCGAGGTTGGGGTGGAGACTGATGCGGGTGTGGCTATCGTCTGGGTGCGCGATCAGGGGCCAGGCTTGCCTGCGGGGGAGCAGGCGCTCATCTGGGAGCGTTTTCATCGCGTACCAGGCGTCGAGGTGCAGAGCGGCTCTGGCGTGGGCCTGGGGCTGGGGCTGCACATCAGCCGGACGATTATCGAGGCACATCAGGGCCAGGTGGGTGTGCAGAGCACCCCTGGCGCGGGGTCAACCTTCTGGTTTATGCTGCCGCTGCCCGCGCCTGACAATCAGCCAGAAGCTCCTGAGTGGTGAAAAGCCTTGCTTTGGAGAGAGATGCCTGGCATAATGAGGCCAGAAAGCGCAATAGCGAAAGAGGGCATCACTATGATAGAGCCACTGCGGCAGGCGATTGAGCAGGTCGAACTGCTAGATCCAACTCTGCAAGAAGAGGTAGCAGGGCTGCTCCAGTATAAGCTAGCTGAATTGGAAAAGCGGGCAAAGCGGCAAGAGGCCATTGAGCGTTTGTATGATAAATGGGAGGCGGAACTACCAGAGCAACTGGCCGCGCTCGAACGCACGCCGCGCACGTATCACACCGACGCAGAGTTTTTTGCGCTGCTTGACTCCCTCCACAACGGGGAGCAGCGGTAATCATGCCTACTCATGAAGAAACCGAGCGTTTTCTGAACGAGTATCGAAAGCTGCGTTTGGAAGAGCAGCGCCTGTTCGATCAAGCCGTCGCAGAGTTTGTTGCCGCTCTGAAGGCGCACCACCCACTTCCCAGGCATCTTGGTATTCGGCGTTTTCGCTCCCAAAAAGGCGTTTTTGAGTTTCACTGGGCGCCAGATCGTCGCGCCCTCTTTACCTATGGCTCTTCTCCTCATTCGGGCGATGTGCATGTGATCTGGCTGCGCATCGGTACCCACGATATTTACGAGAACGGCTGAGAGATGGTCAGGGAGGATATTTCGAGCGATGACAGCGCCCACAACAGAGCCGCCCTGGACAACCTACATCCCCCAGGTGATGGATACGCTGGCCGAGACATATCATGGCAGAGGCGCGGTGGAACTGGGCGAGCCGTTCAAGGTGCTGATCGCTACGGTCATTTCGCAGCGCACCCGCGAGGAGCAAACGACACTGGTTTCCAAACGGCTCTTCGCGCGCTATCCCGACGCGGCTGCGCTGGCCGACGCGCCGGTTGATGAACTGGAGCGCCTGCTGCAAGGCTCGCAGTATCCAGAGGTGAAAGCCCCGCGCATCAAGGAGATCGCGCGCATCCTGCGCGATCAGTTTGGCGGGCAGGTTCCCCGGACGATTGATGAACTGCTGGCGCTGCCTGGCGTCGGGCGCAAAACGGCCAACTGTGTGCTGCTCTATGCTTTCGATATACAAGCCCTCTGTGTAGACGTTCATGTCCACCGCATTAGCAACCGTCTAGGCTGGTTCCAGACGAAAACCCCCGACCAGACCGAGCTAGCTCTGGCACGCATCTTGCCAGCCCCCTACTGGCTGACCATCAATCGCCTGATGGTGCAGCATGGCCGGGCGCTTTGCCTGCCATCGGTCCCTCTCTGCGCGCGCTGCCCGGTGCGCCAGTGGTGCAAAACTGGCAGCGCGTAATCTTGATATTGTTGATCAATTTACTGTACTATCTCCTTGTCGGTTTGATTGTCGGATGTGCCTGATACCGAAAGGGGACCTATGGGAATCTCTCTGAACGAACTATTACAGGCCAATCAGCAGCATGCCAGCGGCTTCACCCAGGGGAGCCTGGCGATGCCGCCCGCGCGCAAGCTGGCCGTTGTCACCTGTATGGATGCGCGCGTTGAACCGCTCTCCTTCCTGGGCCTGCGCCTGGGCGATGCGCATGTGATTCGCAACGCGGGTGGGCGCGCCACTGAGGATGCCATTCGCTCGCTGGCGATCTCGCAGCGGCTGCTGGGTACGGAGGCGATTCTGGTCATTCACCACGTAGATTGTGGCATGCTGACCTTCAACAACGAGCAAATCCGCGCACGCATTCAAGGCGAATTGGGGGCAGCCGCCCATGATGCCGCGACGCGGATTGATTTCTTGCCCTTTAGCGATCTGGCCGCCAGTGTGCGCACCGATGTGGCGGCGTTCAAGGCGTCTCCCTTGATTCCTGATGAGATTCCGGTCTACGGCCTGATCTACGATGTCCATACCGGAAAGTTGGAGCAGGTCGCGTAGGCGCGGGTGGTGAATCGCCAGCCTCAGAAGAAAAGAGGATAAGCGATGTCTGCTGCGCAGACAGCCCACCATTACGATGATGCTTGCTGGTGGCTCTAGCAACATCTGGCTCCAGGCGCTTTCTCCCACAGCACGCCAGCGGCGAGATTGATGTTTGTCGGTCTCGCCGCTGGCGTGCTGATATGCCCCGCTACGTCTGCGGGTAGGGCGGCGGCGCTCCTGGCGGCGGCGGGTAGCCGGGTGGGGAATAGCCAGCAGGTGGGTATCCGGCAGGTGGGTAGCCAGTGGGTGGATACATCGTTGGGGCTGGCCGATCTTTTGGGCCGAAGAGGGCGTAGATCAGTGTCCCCAGGCCGCTGAAGAGGAGAACGATGACGAACCAGACCCAGGTCTGCATTTTGGCCGAGCGAATAAGCGCGCCAATCCAGGCCACAAGCCAGATAATGCCGGAGGCCAGGAGGAGGATGCTCCCAATCACGACTCCTGTCGCTTGCCCGCCCTGCAAGCTGACAGAACAGGTGTTGGTATTGATTTGTTCCGGTGTGCAATGGCTTGTCACGGTGGCGATGGATGGGACAAATAGGGCGATGCCGATAATCGTCAGGACGAGCGCAGTCAAGACCAACCACATGATCGTTTTTTTCCGCATGAGTATGCTCCTTCCCGTCTATCCGGGGTATGTGGCTGGTTTGCTGTTGCGCGCCCGCCTCGTTCCTTCTCTGCTCCCTTCTAAAGCATAGAAGGCCAACAATATCAGGCGTGCAAGAAATGGGCCAGGATGCCGGGGGCGCATGCTCACCCCCCTGGTCCTGGGCTATCTAAAAGTACGGAGGCTGGCGGCTGAAGGCCGCGCCTGGAGGGCTATCGCCCACCAAGCCTGCCTGTGCAGGCTCCCCCCACCCGCATAGGCGCGGCATCTGCACCTGTAGCGCCGCCATCCTGGCGGCCACCGCTGCGCCAGGGCGAGCGTGTGCCCTGGCGCGCGCCCGTTCCGGTAGCCCGGCGATGAGCCGCCTGGAAGGCGGCGCTACCAGTGGAGGCCCCGCCCAATGGGCGCGCCAGGGCAGCGTGCGCGCTGGCGCGCGTTTGCCCTCCGATCCAGGCGTGCGCCAGTGCCAGCGTTGAGCCGCCTGGAAGGCGGCGCTACCAGTGGTCGCTGGGGACGGTGGCCTGGAGGGCGAACGCTCGCGCTGACGCAGCGGTGGCCGCCGGGATGGCGGCGCTACAGGTGGTCCAGTGGTCCTACGCCGCTTGACAGAGGAGAGCCAGGCAGGTATACTCTTCTTACTCGGTTCACATGTGGGTGGGCTGAGGTGCTGCTGGAACGGCATGACGCGGCAGTGTCAGTAACATCGCCGCGCCATTCCCCCCAGAACTGGGCGTACCAGGACTGGGGCTAGGGCATTCTATCACTGGCTATTCCGTTTAGTTGGTAGTTCGCTCCACGGCCCCGCTCCTGGTCAGGCTGGGATGCCACTCGGTGGAGGGGGAGCGCAGGGACTCGCGCTCCCCTGAAGGCGAGGTGCGCGTCTGTGGCCGCGCCAGGCAGGGGCCGTTTCGGCAGGGTGAGTCGTTGGCTCACACCGTCGAAAGGAGCGTGCTTTGATGGCTATTCTCGGTGGTCCCCCCCCTCGTCCGTCGTTTCCCTCTGGTCGCTATCTCCACACCAACCCGCTGCG
>DATBHW010000018.1 GCA_036557285.1 Ktedonobacterales bacterium | reverse complement strand
GCTCCTCCTCTTCTGCTCGTTCCGGGTTAATATCTCTCTGCTTCTGTTCTCGCGTCTTCGCACACCGTCCGGCTCTGCGTGGCTTCCTCCCACCAGATCAAGGATGAGTGCTTCAGCAACCTCGTTGCGCAATCCGTGGGTATCTGGGCGAACTTCCCTCCCAACAATCCAGGTACCATCTGCCGCAGAATCCAGGTACTTTCCCCGGTGGCACCGCCCGATGTTTCAGCTATCCTCTCCTTCAGGTACGATTGCCATCTGGTCAAACGACCAAAAGGAGCGGTTGCCATGCTGTATCATCTTGCCCTGTTTGTTCATATCAGCGGAGCGGTTCTTTGGTTCATCGGCCTGGGGCTGGTGTGGCTGGGGCTGAATCGGCTGCGCCAGGCGGAGCGCGTCGAGCAAGTGTGCGAGGTCAGCGCGCTGCTGGCTGTGTTGGAGCGGCTTTTCGCCCTCAGCGTTGTGCTGCTCCTGGGTGGTGGTCTCTACATGACCATCACCACCTGGGGCTTCACGCTCGCCTGGCTAGATGCAGCCCCGGTCACGCTCGCAGCCTTGCCCATCGTCGGCCCCGGCGTGAATGGGCGGCGTCTGACCCGTATTCGCCAGACAGCACTGGCAGAACCAGATGGGCCGCTGTCGGCCAGTCTCCGGGCACAGACAACCGACCCGGTATTGATCTTCTGGAGCCGAATCGTCGCACTCCTCGGCTGGTGGATGGTGTTCCTGATGACCCTCAAACCGGACCTGTTCGGCACGCTGGCCGCACTGGGGGTGGCAGTAGGGCTTGGCGTCTTCTTCGCCCTGCTGGCCCAGCGTGCCCTACGCAAGCAGTTCCCAGTCTCAGCACCACCAGGAGCCAACCAGGAAGTAGCTCAGCCAGCCAGGCGATGACAACTCAAAAGAAAAGAGAGGAACTACCATGACGATCCTGCACATTGAACATGCCATCCGCAACTTTGACGCCTGGAAGAAGGCCTTCGACAGCGACCCCATTGGCCGGGAGCGGTCAGGCGTGCGCAGCCATCAAGTGCTCCGGCCTGTTGATGATCCGAACTACGTAATGATTGACCTCAGCTTCGACAACTCCAGCGCGGCGGAGTCGGCTCTGGCCGCGCTGCGCGAGTTGTGGCGATCACCAGCCGCATCATCCGTCCTGATGGGCAGCCCGCAAACACGCATTGTCGAGGTCGTGGAGAGTAAGCAGTATTAACCATACTCCAGCCCTTCCAGACCAGCTCAGATTCAGGTCACCTCCACCTCATTTGGACTATCAAATGCACAGGAGCGCCCTCACCGCCTTGAGGGCGCTTTGTTGACAGTTGTCGTATGCTTGGAACAGATCATAACGGAACGGCGGCGGAAAGCGGTAAAGTGATAGAAAGAGGAGGCTCTAGGCCGCTTGGAATAAGGGCTGATGAATACATCTCGCTTACAGGCGACAGCGGGTTCGAATCCTGTCGGTCCGCCATCTCACGCGTGACAACCGATCCGCTTTTCTGACCCCCATTTTGACCCCCACACCGCTGAACGATCCTGAACGAACGTGAACAGAACGGCCTTCTGGACCCGCTCTTTTGCAGGGGTTCTGAACGGTCCTGAACGTTTGTGAACAGTTGGGCTTGAGTTCGACTCTCCTCCATCTCCACCCGATGAGGGCAGGTTTTATCTGCCCCCATCTTTTATGCTCGCAAGGTTATACTGCAACCACTAGTGCATACAGCCTTATCAGCCCCCCAAAATGGCATCCATGACATTGATCGTCGCCTGTTGCATATGCGGCGTCACATGTCCATAGAGCCGCAGGGTGATCGAAATACCCGCTGTCCCAGCATCTCACAGACGACCTTGGGGTTGATCCCACGACTGAGCAGTAAGGTAGCCGCTGTATGCCGCAGATCGTGAAAGGTGAAATCCGCATCCGCAAAGCCCTCCGTGACCTGATTGGGGACAATTCTAAAAAGGTGAGCGGCTTGCCTGGTGGATGCAGTTGGTCAAAGGTCCAGCCGTCCATCTCGGAGTAGTGGCGCAAGGTGAGACCAGCGTAGGTGGTGTCTGGACTGATCATCACCAGTCCGGCGTTGGCGGCAATGGGCATCTCCGCTGCTGCTACAGCGCTTGTGAACGGGCCTACTACCCCCACGATGCAGTGGTTCTGCACGCTCTGCCTGTCTAGCTACTTAGATGGGATCTCGGTCTCCGCCAACAGAGGACGCGCATAGGACAGATGTCACCCTGAAAACAGGACACGAATGATGACACCTGTCACATCAAAATCAGGACATAACCTATGACACTGCTCCCATCACCAGATGACACTTCCTCCGCTATGCTTAGCGCAGAGGTATGCACCCGATAGGCAATGTGCGCGATGCGCCTCAAGCGTTCTAGAGGAATCAAAGCGAAAGGAAGAACAACCGTGATGGCAACAGCAACCGTAAATAGGAAACGGACTCAAGTCGGCTGGGGCTTCTGGCTCCAGTGGGTGGTGGCTACCAGCGTGTGCGGGGCGGTAGGCGGGGTCGTGATCTCGGCCTGCATTGGGGCCCTGGGAGACCTCGGCGGGAATGTGGTTGGGAATACCGCTTCGGGGCTGGTGGCCGGGATCGGCCAATGGCTGGTCCTGCGCCAATGGCTGGAGCGCGCGGGCTGGTGGATCCCGGCCACCGCTGGGGGCTATCTCCTGGCTGCGAGCCTGTTGGTCTTGCAAGGCCCGCTGGGCGAGAACCTGGGTGGGGTGATTGCGACGATTGCATTGGGCTTTGTGCCTGGAATCCTGCAATGGCTGCTCCTGCGGCGGCAGGTGGCGCGGGCGGGCTGGTGGGTGCTTGCCAGTACGGTCAGCATTCTCGCTGCCTTCACGGCAGGGGTGGCCGCGAGCTCCGGCGTGGGTTTGAAGGAGAGCGAACTCGTCTTCGGCCTCGTGTCCGGGATAGCGAGCGGAGTTGTTTTCGGAATCATGAGCGGACTTGTGCTGGGCTGGCTGCTCCGCCACCCCGTTGCAGCGCCCGCGCGTGGGCAGACAACAACGGCGTAAAGGCGCAACAAGGTTGCTGAAGAGTTTACGCTTGCTTTTCGTAGCGGCAGCAGAAATGACCATCGGCTCTTCATGTGTTCGTGACATGCACCAGGAGGAAACACTCATGGCATCCCAAACCGTAGCTACCCGTACCACCACATTCACCATTGGCTGGATTACTCTGCTCTTGATTTCGGCCTTAGCCGCCCTGAATCACCTCTTCCTGATGATCGCCAACCAGGAGGAGCGCGTGCTGTTTCTTGGCTGGGCGGCATTCAACGTGTATTCCACGCTGGTCCTGGCACTCCCCTTCCGCAGGAGGGAACCCTGGGCCTGGTACACCTCCTGGGTGCTGGTGATCGCGTTTGCGGGCGTGATGCTCCTTGACCCAGCAGGGGGGGTCGGGGTGTGGTATGTGATCGGCGCGGGGGTGCTGGCAGTGGGTTTGCTGCTGACCCGGTCTGCGTTCTTTCCGAAGAAATAGGCGTGAGGGGTAGCAGGCCATGCAGCCAGGGCCGTTCGCTCTCGTTTCAAGCACATGACCTTGCTCTGGCTCGGTGATCCACATCCTTTGACGTTGCCCTGGTGGGCGGCAAGGCAGCCACCCTCAGCCGCCTCGCCCGCCTGGCTCACCCTGTGCTTGATGGGTTCTACCAGCCAGTGACGGTGCTGGACCAGGCGCACCCGCTGGACCTGCGGGAGGATCGAGACCAATCTCATGTTCACGAATGGTCTGCTCTGCCAGGTGAGGAATGGCGAGGAGGAAGGCGAGTGGGCGTACCCACGATCACGTGGGGTGCTGCTGGGATCGAGACCCACGCGGCCTCACTGCCGCTGCGATCTGCGAGCACGCCGTATGTTAGAATGAGGGGGAGCGCAGTACCGGCAGCCGAGGGTCGGCTCGGTGGCACCCCCCGGACTGCTTGGTTGAGCACGGCCTTGTTCCATTGCAGAGCGAGTGCGCTGCCAGAATGAACCTGAAAGGAGACGACCGATGCGCTGGTTCCATCTTCCGCTTGCGTTGGCGGAACGCCCGCCCGCCACGAGCACTGCCGATACGCGCTTGCGTGGGGACTGGCTGGTGCTGGCGCGGGTGGCCTGGGCAGCGCTGGCGGGCCTGGCGCTGCTGCTCTTTGTCCTGGGTCTTCCGCCGCGCTATGACCATATCCGCAACCTCTCCGGCGACGATGCCCTGGGCAATGGCTGGACCCCTGCGGCCATCCGGGCGGCTCTGGCCCAGCTCGGCCTCTCCACCGACTTCCGCGCGATCTACTGGGTCGTGGTGGCGGCGCTCGTGGCCCTGGGCGCAGTGGTGGTCGCCGTCGTGCTGCTGTGGCGCAAGTCAGACGATGGGCTGGCGCTGTTCGTCTCGCTCTTCCTGCTGACGCTGGGCGTCTGGCCCACCGGCGTCACGGCTGCCCTGGTGGTCAATCACCCGGAGTGGGGGCTGCCGGTTCAGGGGGTGACAGCCTTCAACCTGATCGGCTTCCTGTTCTTCTGCCTGCTCTTTCCTGACGGGCGCTTTGTGCCGCATTGGACCCGGCTGCCTTCCCTCGTCTGGGGTCTCCTCCTGCTCGCTTGGGCCTTGTCCCCCCTCTTCACCGGCCCTGACGCCTGGATCGGCCAGCTCCTGTGGGCGGTCGGGTGGAGCGCTGGCGTTTTCGCCCAGGTCTATCGCTATCGGCGCGTGTCGGGGCCAGTCCAGCGCCAGCAGACCAAGTGGGTGGTCTTCGGCGTGGCAGGGCTGGTCCTGACCTTCCTCCTGTTTGTGGCGCTCTTGCCTGTGCTCGTCCCGGCGCTCTACCAGGCCACTCCCTTGGGGATACTCTGGGAAATGGTCGTGGGGGGCCTCATCCTCTTCGGCGCTTTTCTCTTCCTGCCGCTCTCCGTCGGTATCGCGCTCTTGCGCTACCGGCTGTGGGACATTGATCTGCTCATTAACCGTTCGCTGGTCTACGGATTGCTCACCGCCAGCGTTCTCGGCTTCTATGTCCTGGTGGTGAGCGGGCTGGGAACAGTGGTACAAGTTCAGGGGAACCTCCTGCTCTCGCTGCTCGCGGCTGGGCTGGTGGCGCTGCTCTTCCATCCCCTGCGCGAGCGGCTCCAGCGGGGGGTGAACCACCTGTTGTACGGCCAGCGCGACGAGCCGTATATGGTCATCTCCCGTCTGGGTCAGCGCCTGGAGGCGACGCTGGCGCCAGAGGCGGTGCTGCCAACCATCACCGAGACCGTCGCTCAGGCACTCAAGCTGCCCTATACGGCGGTGAGCGTGAAAGTGGGCGAGGAGTTCCGCCTGGCCGCGGCCTCTGGCTCGCCCGTGGAAGCGCCTCTCTGCCTGCCCCTGGCCTATCAAGGGGAGATAATCGGCCAGTTGAGGCTTTCGCCGCGCCGCCCTGGTGAACCGTTCACTCCGCCTGACCGGCGGCTGCTGGAGGAATTGACGCGCCAGATTGGGATGGCGGCGCATGCGGTGCGCCTGACGGATGATCTGCAACGATCACGTGAACGGCTGGTCACGGCGCGCGAGGAGGAGCGGCGGCGGCTGCGCCGCGATCTGCATGACGGGCTTGGCCCCACACTGGCGGCCCTGGCCCTGAAAGCCACCACCATCAGCGACCTGATACCCACCGACCCAGCAGGAGCCATACACCTCTCCAACGACCTCTATACCGATATTCGCTCCACCGTCGGCGAGATCCGCCGTCTGGTGTATGCCCTGCGCCCACCGGCGCTCGATGATCTTGGCCTGGTGGCAGCGATTCGGGAGAGCGCCAGCCAACAGAGTCGCTCTGATCAGGTGAGCCACACCGCTGAGCGCGGGGAGGGTCTGCACATCAACGTGGAGGCGCCTGATCGCCTGCCGCCTTTGCCTGCGGCGGTGGAGGTGGCGGCCTATCGCATTGTGCAGGAGGCGCTGACCAATGTCGTGCGCCATGCTCAGGCCCATACCTGCACCGTCCGGCTGTCTCTGGAGGATGCCTTGCACATTGCGGTGAGTGACGATGGCGTGGGCTTCTCAGCAGAACGCCAGGCGGGGGTAGGATTGCTCTCCATGCGCGAGCGGGCGGCAGAATTGGGTGGCTCCTGTGTGATTGAACGTGCTGCCGAAGGCGGAACGCGCGTCTGTGCCCGGTTGCCCATGCACTCACACCGACAGGAGGAAGCCGATGGAGCCATTGCGCGTGCTGATTGCTGACGATCACCCGCTCTTCCGGCATGGCATTCAGGCGCTGCTGAGTGCCACGCCCGATGTGGAGGTCGTGGGCGAGGCCAGGACCGGTGAGGAGGCGATCAGCCTGGCAGCGTCGTTGCAGCCGGATGTGATCCTGATGGATATTCAGATGCCAGGCACGAACGGCATCGAGGCTACACGCCGCATCCTGCACACCAGCCCGCACATCCGTATCCTGATGGTCACGATGTTTGAGGATGATGCCTCTGTCTTTACTGCCATGCGGGCCGGGGCGCGCGGCTATGTGCTCAAGGATACCGAGAAAACGGAGTTGCTGCGCGCCATCCGCGCGGTGGGCGGCGGCGAAGCCATCTTTAGCCCGGCGATTGCCACCCGGTTGCTCGACTTTTTCGCCGCGCCTAAGCCACCCGTGCCGCCGCAGGTATTCCCCGAACTGACCGAGCGCGAGCGCGAAATCCTTGTGCTGATTGCGCAGGGCCACCGCAACCACGAGATTGCCAACCGGCTTGTCCTGAGCCATAGTACCGTGCGTAACTATGTCTCCAATATCTTCAGCAAGCTGCAAGTGGCCGACCGCGCGCACGCCATCCTCCGCGCCAGAGAGGCGGGATTAGGATGAGGAAACGCTGGGTGTCTGCCTGAGCAGCTCTTAGCGTATACATTTCCCGAAAAGACCGAATCACCCCGTTGGGGCGTTATAGAACCTGGTGGGCGTGATGCAGATCGCCTGGCTGTAGACGTTCGCCATCGTCTCAGGGGTGTAGCCGATGCGCTTGATGCGCGCCCCATACTTTGCCACGTAATCGGGCAGGGTGGTGTTCACCTCGGGGTCATCCAGCAGTTCCGCCTCGCCCTCCAGCGTGATGGGATCGGCTCCCTGGTTGGTATTATCCAGGGCCAGGATCACGCGCGGCTTCTGGCGCAGGTTGCGAATCTTCTGCTGGTTGGGTTTGCTGAAGATGAGCAGGTCTTTGCCGGTCCAGAGGAACCAGACCGCCACCAGATGGGGGCGTCCATCAGGCCGCACGCTCCCCAGCCAGATCATGATGTCTTCTCACAGGCGGTGGTCAATATGCGCGTCTCTCTTTTGAGTCAGATCAAGCATGTGTACCTCGCTTTGGATTGTCCAGGATGGTGTTTCGAGCAGGTTCGCTCATAGCTTGCGAACCCGCTGACGAGTGTCTATCAGAAAGGCTGAGCTTTGTCCTCCGACAAAGAGGATGCCACCAGGTCAGCGATGGCCTGCATTTGCTCTTGACTCAAAGGCCCATACTGGAGCGCACCCACGTTTTCTTGCACCTGTGCCACAGTCTTGAAGCCAGGAATGGGAAGAATGCGTTCGCTGGGCGCCCACAGGGCGCCCAGCGCGGCTTGAGCCAGGGTTCGGCCATCGCTGCTCTCGTGTGCCTTTTGCAAGGCGCGCAAGACGTACCCCCAGAAGCGGGCCGGGTCATTCTCGGCGCTTTCGAGCGAGAGCCAGGCAAGGGCTAGCTCTTGCGGAGATGTGGGAACGTCTGCACGAGCGGCATATCAGGAACTCAGAAGCGTCGTTTTGCCGAATCCCGCCGGAGTGGAGACCAGCGTCAGCCGCCGGGCAATGCCTGCATCCAGCCGCTCAAACAGTCGCTCGCGTTTCACACAATCCGATCTGACTGGTGGTGGCGCCAGCTTGGTTAGCAAGAGCCATGATTCGCCCACACTCATGCTATTCTCCCAATACCCCTCACAGGCGTGCACTCTCTTCAAGGGATTGCTCTACCCGCCTGGCGTAGAAGCGTTCGCCCAGTTCATGCAGAATGGCCTGTGCATTGCTGAAATGCTCACGAGCCAGTTCAGGTTCTCCCCGCTGGAGAGAGACCTGCCCCAAGAGATAAAGCGTTTTGGCTTCAGCATACGGCGCGGGCAGTTCCCGACTGAGGGTCAACGCCTCCAGCAAGGGCTGCTCTGCCTCCTCCCAGCGGTGTTCCTTGCTGAATGCGAGCGCCTGGACACGGAGGGCTTCCATGAGCGCCGGGCGCATCCGCGCCTCCCGTGTTTCTGCAATGAGTTCTGTCAGCAGCATCTGCGCTCTGGTCTCTTCGCCCATCTCCAGGTAGGCCCAGGCGAGGAGCGGAAGAAACTCTCTGATATAGCCGGTATTTCGACTGGCAAGGTCAAGGAGGGGGCTGATCCGCGCGCAAGCAGCTTCGGGCTGACCCGAAAGGAGATCGCGCTCGGCTAGTGCCGCTTGCATCCAATGCAGCACGCGGTGGTGGCTGCTTTGCTCAGCCAGGCGTGCTTCCTCAAAATAGCTGGAGGCTGCTTCCTCATTGCCTTCAGCCAGGCACAACAGGCCCAATCCATAGAGGGGATAGGTGTCGCCTGTGAAGCGACCTCTTTCGCGTGCCCCCGTGGCTGCCTGCTCAAAAAGATTTCGTGCGCGCTTCCACTCGCCGCGAGCAAAGGCAATGATGCCAAGGCGATGCGTCAGAAATAGGAGGATTCTCGGGTCTCCCAGGCGTTCCGCAAGTTGAAAGGCGCGCTCGATGTAGTGTTGTTCCTGGGTATAGTCACCCCATTGGGCGTAGACCACACTTACGTCCGCGAGCGCGTTGATGAGCGTAGACGCATCACTGCTAGTCTCAGCCGCAGGGAGCACCTCTTCAGCCAGTACCTGGTACGACTCCAACAGCTCTCCCACTAAGCTGAGTGCCGTGCCGAGCCGCTCCTGGGCAACGAGCATCGTCTGGATGTCTCCAAAGGCGCGAGCAAGATTTGCCCCTTGCCTGGCAGCAGCAACCATCTCGTGATACTGATCGATGCCACCGTAGAGCCGAGCGAGCGACACATAGAAAGCCGCCGCTCCCCGCACGGCGCCCAGGGCAGAAAGCTGATCAATTTTTGGCTGGAGCCGTTTCAGCCCCTCTGCCGGTGTCCCATACCAGCGGTGTGTGGTTCCAATCCTGGCAAGTGTTCGTAGTTCTCCCTCCAGATCTTTTACGGACTGATATACCTCTACCGCTTGTTCCAGGACCGCCAGCGCCTGGTCGTAACGGCCCAGGAGGCCCAGTACCTCCCCAAGGTTCTCCCGGACCCGCGCGGCCTCCACCACCCGCCCTAAAGTGTCCAACTTGGTTGCAACCTCACGATAGGCCTCGGCGGCCTCCGCATGCGCGTACCGCGCCCGTGCCGCATCCCCTGCTCGCTCCAAATAGAGCACCGCCTTTTCCATCTCGCTGCTGCGCGCATAGTGATACGCCAGCACCTCAATGGCTGGCACGCCTGGCCCCTGCTCCAGCGCCTCGGCTACCCGCCGATGCAGCTGCGCCCGCCGAGCCGCCCCCAGGTCCGTCAAGAGCACCTCGCGGATCAGATCGTGCGTCACCTGGTAAGTATCTTCGTTGGTCTCCACCAGCAGGCGCACCCGTCCACAGGCTTCCAGGGCCTCCAGCAACGCCTCCTCTGTTTGGTCAGCCTGCGCCGCCACCCTGAGCAGCAGGCGGCGCGGCACGCTGCGCCCAACCACCGCCGCCAATTGGAGGAGTTGTTGGGCGGACTCCGGCAAGGCAACCACCCGCTGCAGAATGGCCTCTCGCAGTGTCCAGGGCACGTGGCTGCTGCCATTCCAGGTCAACTGGCCGGTAGAGAGCGCCTGGATACAACTCACCAGGAAGAGGGGCACGCCTCCGGCTCGTTCCAGTAGGTGCTGGAGCAGCGTGGAATCTCCTGCTGCCTCCTCGGGGAGCAGTTCCACCAACAAGTCAGTGGCTTCTTCCCCAGACAGGGGAGAGAGCAAGGCACGATGGGCGCGCCCTTCGCGCGCCAGATCAGCGGCCAGGTGCGCGAGGGGATCCTGGGGACTAATGTCGGTGTCGCGATAGGCTCCCAGGATGCGCAGCGGGCGCTCCGGTGGGGTACGCACCAGCGCCTGGAGCAGATCGAGGGCGTCGGTCCCAGCCCAGTGCAGATCATCCAGCACCAGGAGCGTCCCAGCCGGGCCAGCCACATTCGCCAGATAGCGCGCTACGGCGCTAAACATCAAGCGACGCTCCTGCTCTGGCGGCAACGTCCAGGCGGGCGCCGCGAGCACCTGGCTCTCCAACAACTCGGGCAGCAGACGAACCAGCCAGGCACAACCCTCCAGGTTCAGACGCTGCTGGGCGGCTGCCTGGCGGCGTAGCGAGTTTGCCAACGCGGCGACCAGGGGTGCATACGGGTCCTGACCGTTTCTTCGGTGGCAGCCGCCTGCGACTACAGTCCAGCCTGCTGCCTCGGATCGCTCCATGCCTTCCTGCAACAGCCGGGATTTGCCCATGCCTGGCTCGCCCGCCAACAGCAGCACCGGGGGGCCAGCCGTCAGCACCTGGTCCAGCAGGGCGAGTTCCTCTGTGCGCCCCACCAGCGGAGCAGCAGACATGAACTGGGAGGACGGTTGGAGGCTTGTGTTGGGAAGTGGGCTAGTCGAGGTGGCGCGCCCCCGTGCCGCAGCCTCTAACTGGGCGCGTTCCTGGGGCGAGAGGTGCAAAGCGTCCGCAAGCAATTGCACGGTCTCTTTGCGTGGCTGGGTTCTGGCGCCACGCTCCAGGTCTGCGATGCCCCGAAGACTTAGCCCAGCCTCGGCAGCGAGTTCCTCCTGGGTCAGACCGGCAGCCAGCCGATAACGCTTGAGCAGTACCCCAAAGGTCAGCGATGGAACGGCAGCCATCTCTGGTCTCCCTCTGCGCGCCTGGCTCGACATGCGGCTTCGCCTCCTGCCCAGGCAGGCGTCACGCGCGCCTGGTGCGATCATAGCATCTGTTCACGCCGTCTGCAAGTCGTGCAGGTTAGCATTGCGTAGCTGATTGCGTAGCTGATTGCGTTCATTGCGCATGTTCTTTGCGCCCAGCATCAGGCATACTCTTCTCAGACGCGATGAGGAGGACTTCATGAGAAGCACCCACAGCGGACAAAAGTGACAAAACGATGTAAGCACATCAGAAAGAGGACACAACATGGCGAACGAAAACCAGAAGACTGAGAACAAGCAAGACGAGCAGCCCGTCGCACAGGTGGAACTGACCGACGAGCAGTTGGAGCAGGTGGTCGGCGGCGGCATCAAAGTCCCCGACGCCCCAGCCGCATACCCTCCAGGCCCCGGTATCATTGGCCCCAACTTCTAATCCCGCGCTGGCCCTGGCAGGCGATGTCTGCCTGCCAGGACGGGGAGACCAACAAAGTAAGCACAGAAAAAGGAGCACCCAACATGTCGAACGAGAACCAGAAGACTGAGAACAAGCAAGACGAGCAGCCCGCCATGCCAACAGCGCAGGTGGAGCTGACCGATGAGCAGTTGGAGCAGGTGACTGGGGGCTTTGAGCCGAACAGCCCCGCAGCGTTCCCTCCAGGCCCCAGCATCATTGACCCCAACTTCTAATCCCGCGCTGGCCCTGGCAGGCGATGTGTGCCTGCCAGGGTCAAGTTGCCAAGCGAACAGCAACGCATTCCTGGGAGAGGCTCTAAACCAGCTCTCTCCCAGGGGTGCTGCCAAAATACGTGTCTCGGACCCAGCAGCCACGACCTGTACCTGTCATTCAGAGGGAAAAGAGCATGGTTTCAAAGCGACACCTTTTTCGGGCACAAGCCCTCCAGGAGTATACACAACGTCGGGAAAAGGAGATTCTGCCCCGCCTGGTGCGACCACCAGTTCTGCTCTGCTGCTGGGTGCTGCTGGGTCTTTTGCTGGCAGCTACCGTGCTGGCCTGGCAGGCGCAGGTCGCCGTTTCGGTGGAAGCCGCAGGCGCCATCGTTCAAGATGCCCAGATTGCACCCCAGGATGCAGGCCAGACAGCCGCGCTGCTGTTCGTGCCTGCCGCCCCTTCTTTACATCTTCCCGTTGGACAGACGATTACCGTGTACCTGACCGGGCAAGCCGAGCCGCTGAGCGCCACCATTGAAAGTGTTGCGCCGGATGTGCTCAGCCCGGATGAGGCCCGCCAACGGTATGGGCTGGCTGGCGATCTCGCCTGGGTCATTACGCAGCCCTCGATGGTGGTCACGCTCGCACTGCACACCAACCTCTCCGCGCCTGTGTTGACGGGGAGAAGTGTGCATACCCAGATTCCCGTTGGGTCACAATCGCTGCTCACGCTGCTGCCAAAGATGCTGCAAGAACTGTTGTGAGGGAGAACCCGATGAACAGCTATGAAGACGACTCCTTGACTGAGGGGCGGGATGAATGCCCGACACTGGTGCTCTCCGCTGAGCAGCGCCAGTCGTTCTATCAGCGCCGGTCTGCCTTGCTTAGCGGGCTCCTGCCCGCTGGCGAATCGAAGCATGTCTCCGCCGGACTGGCCGAGGTCATTGACCATCGAGAGCTGTTCCAGGCCCGGCAGACGCGCGCCTTGAGTGCTCTGATCCAGCAGGAACTGGAGCAGGAGCAAGCCCTGCTATCCCCCCCACCCTCAGAGCACTCTCCTGCGCCCAGCAGACCTGCTTCTGAGCCGTCCAGGGCAGCGCCCGCTGAACAAGGCAGGCGCGCCCGCTGGAGCCGATTCTGGGCACAGCGCCGTCCGCGACGGGTGCCGGTCCTAAGGCAAATGAGCGCGGTGGAATGCGGGGCTGCCTGCCTTGCCATGCTGCTGGGCTACTACGGGCGCAAGACCAGCGTCTCGGAAGTGCGCGAGCGTTGCCAGGTGGGGCGTGACGGCCTCTCGGCGCTGGACATTGTGAAAGCAGCCCGCACCTACAACCTGCGGGTTCGAGCCATTTCGCTTCAAGAAGATGATCTGCGGCTGATAACCCTGCCCGCCATTGCGCATTGGGAGTTCAACCATTTTCTGATCGTTGAGCGATTCTCTCACAAGTGGGTAGACGTGGTGGATCCGGGTCTAGGGCGCAGGCGCTTGAGCACCGAGGAATTTTTCAAAAGTTTTACGGGCATTGTGCTGATGCTGGAGCCAGGCGCCCATTTTGATCGCACCGCCAGCGCCCGCCAGCGCCCGCTGCGCGGCTATCTCTGGAGCTATCTCAAGCTTGCTCCGCTCTCCATCGTGCAAATCCTGGGCGCGTCCCTACTGCTGCAACTCTTTGGGCTGGCCGTGCCGCTGCTGACAGCGTTCGTGGTGGATCAGATTCTCCCGTTCCAGATGAACGATACCTTGACGCTGCTGGCGGTGGGTTTAGGGTTACTCATGCTGGCGCAGGTAGTAAGCACCTGGCTGCGTGCCAGCGTGCTGCTGTACGTGCAAACACGCGTGGATAGCCAGATGATGCTCGGCTTCTTTGAGCATCTGCTCTCATTGCCGTTGCGCTTCTTTCAGCAGCGGTCCAGCGGCGATCTGCTCGCACGCTTAGTCAGTAATGTCGTCATTCGGGATACCATCAGCAATCAACTCATTTCCACCCTCCTCGATGGAAGCCTGGTAGTCACCTACTTGCTCATTCTCTTCGCGCAGTCAGCCACTTTTGGCTGGCTGGTGCTGGCGCTTGGCCTGTTGCAAGTTGCCATCCTCCTGGCTTCTAGTCGAGTGATTCGTGCCCAGGCCACCAGGGAACTGCTCGCCCAAGGCAAAGCGCAGAGCTATGCTGTCGAGGCGCTGGTGGGCATCACCACGCTCAAGGCCGCTGGCGCAGAAGATCGTGCGCTTCAACGGTGGATCAGCCTCTTCTTCGACCAGATGAACGCCTCCGTGCGCCGGAGCCAGCTTTCAGCCCTGGTGGAGGTCGCCACCGCCAATCTACGCGCCATAGCCCCGTTGATCTTATTAGTGGTCGGCACGGCTCAGGTGCTCAGCGGCACACTCCAGGCAGGGACGATGCTGGCGCTGGTGACGCTGGCCGGGGCTTTCGTGACACCGCTCTCATCGTTGGTAGCCAGTGGAAAACAGTTGCAACTTGTGCAGGCCCACCTGGAACGGGTAGCTGATGTCGTGGAGGCGGAACCGGAGCAGGATCTCCTGGCCGTCAGAGAGCCGCCGCGCCTGACTGGGCACATACGGCTGGAGCAGGTCAGTTTTCAGTATGCTCCGCAATTACCACCCCTGCTGCATGATATTACTCTGACCATTCAGCCGGGACAAAAAGTAGCGATTGTGGGGCGCACCGGTTCGGGGAAGAGCACACTGGGCAATCTCTTGCTAGGCTTATATCTGCCGACACAAGGGGAGGTATTCTACGATGGCCTGCCGTTGCGCCAACTCAATTACCAGACAGTGCGCGCGCAGTTTGGCGTTGTCACGCAAGGTTCGACCCTCTTCAGCGGCACCATCCACGAAAACATTGCGCTCAACCAGCCGGGCATGAGTATGGAGCAGGTGATTCAAGCTGCCTCAGCCGCCGCGATCCATGAAGACATTTTAGAGATGCCGATGGAATACGAAACCTTTGTGGCCGAAGGCGGAAGCGCCCTCTCGGGAGGGCAACGCCAGCGGCTGGGGCTGGCCCGTGCCCTGGCAACGGATCCCGTGATTCTGCTTTTGGATGAAGCGACCAGCGCCCTGGATGTCGTCACCGAGCGGGTGGTGGAAGAGAACTTGCAGGCGCTGTGCTGCACGCAGATTGTCATTGCCCACCGTTTGAGCACGATTCGCCATGCCGATATTATTCTGGTGTTGGATCAAGGCGCCATTGTGGAGCGTGGCTCCCATGCGGAGCTGCTCCAACAGCAGGGCTATTATGCCCGGTTAATCCAGAGCCAACTGGAAACCGGAGAGCTCGTCGCGCGGTAATCATGGATCTTACTCTCTCTTGCTTGCGGTGCAGGCCAGGCTGGGAGTACCCATGAAGGCTGCCAGCCCCTCTCAGCCAGCCAATCCGCATAAATGCGTTTGGGGAGTGGACAGACCAGCAGATGAAGGGTATGATCTGAACAGAACAACCCGCTACCAAACGCCAGGCGGCCTTGCGTGGAGGTCTAGAGAAAGCAGGCATAGTATGAGCGCCCAGAGCGAGTTACTCGAAACCAGTTTTCAAGCGGTAGTGCTGCAAGGAGAAGCGTTTGTGGTCGCGTTTTATGAGCGACTGTTCACACGCTTTCCCCACACCAGAGTCCTCTTTGCGGCTACCGATATGCCGGCCCAGCGCAAGAAGTTGCGCGAATCGCTGGCCCTCATCGTCGAGCACATGCAGCAGCCCGAGGTGCTGTCTGACATGCTCGAGGAACTGGGGCAGCGGCATGTGGGCTATGGCGTCAGGCCAGAGCATTACCTCCTCGTGGGGGTGGTCCTGTTGGAAACCTTTGCCGACTTTCTGGGACACCACTGGACCCAGGCTCACCACGATGCCTGGGTCACAGGGTATGAGGCAGTCTGTCGCCTGATGCTCCAAGGCGCGGAGGCGCCTCCGCTCACGTAAGGTCAGGAAGATTTCCAGGATCGGTATCAGCATTGCTCAGAGCGCACGCATGTTCGTGTATCCTCTTGTGCGAGAGACCCAGGATGCTTAGCGAGGTCCGCAACCCGCTACTGGCGAAAGAACTCATCCCGCTTGCCAGGAACATCTTCCTGCATAGAGTGAACTGGCAGGGGCGCGCGACCAGGGGAGCAACCGATCCCTTTAATGCTTTGCTGAATTATGGGCAGGGTTCTCTGCACGCGGACCAGCCTGACAAGCCAAGCCTTACCTTAGAGCGTGTGACGGTGATAAATGGTATGAGGAGCATCGCAAAAAGCGGTTCTTTACACAAGTCCATTCCCGTGATAGATTCTGGGTGAAAGAAGAGAAGCTCAGGGCATGACCCCTCGCCGGATGACGCCGAGTCGCAGACGAAGCCCTCCAAACCTTCCCGCTTGGTACGTCAGGTGAGTTCTACGGTTGAAAGCCTGGAGTTGTCGCTCGATAGGGAGGGAATCATGCGAAAGATCGTGGTCTCAGAGTTTGTGTCGTTGGACAATGTTATGCAAGCGCCTGGGGGCGCAGAAGAAGATACCGAGGGCGGCTTCACCCACGGCGGGTGGACCGGGCCATACTGGCACGATGACATTGGCGCGCACTTCTTTGAGGCAATGAGCCACAGTGACGCGCTGCTGCTGGGGCGCAAAACCTGGCAGATCCACGGCGGGGCCTTTGAACCTATGCCAGAGGGTGACCCGTTTGGCGATCTCATGAACACCGTGCCGAAGTACGTGGTTTCCACCACCCTGGCCTCGGCCTCCGCCTGGCGCAACTCCACTGTGATTCGCGGCAACGTGGTCGAGGAAGTACGCACCTTGAAAGCCCAGCCCGGCAAGAACATCCTCACCGATGGCAGCAGCGTGCTGGTGCATACCCTGGCCGAGCATGATCTGGTGGACGAATATAGCCTGTGGGTGTACCCGGTGGTGCTCGGCAAGGGCAAGAAGCTGTTTCCTGATGGGCTGCGCGTGAATCTGCGCCTGCTCGAATCCAGGCCACTCCCCACAGGCGTGGTGCTCATGCGCTACACGCGCGCCTGAAGGGCCGCCGACTACGCAGTGGTAAACAGGGTGTTGCGAGTCTCTCCAAGAGGGTATCATGCTGACTATCACCATCGAGACAGCCCGTCGTTTCATCCTCGGCAAGCAGGGCTTGTGGCCCGGGCGACGCTGGCGCGGTATCGCGGGCACCGAGCAGGCCATGCGCGCGATGGAGTACCTGCAACTCGACCCACTGCACATCCTGGCGCGCAGCCAGGACATTGCGCTGCACAGCCGCGTGCTCGATTACACGCCGAGCCTGTGGGAAGAGCTGGCCTATCAGCAGCGCAAGTTCTTTGACTGGGGTGGCTGGCTGGCCGTCCGACCGATGGACGAGTTGCCGTACTGGCGCTTGGTCATGCGCCGCGAGCGTGATGGCCTCTCTGGCGACCCGCGCATTCATCGCATGGCCCGCGACCACGCCGAGGCCATAGAGGAAATGCGGTCCATCCTGCGCGAGCGCGGCGCCGTGAGCAACCGCGACTTCGAGATGGCGACACGGACACGCACCCAGAGCTATCGTGGCCGCAAGGACAGCGCGCTGGCCTTGTATTATCTCTGGCGCATCGGCGAAGTGATGACGCACCACCGCGAGCGATTTGAGCGCGTGTACGCCCTCACAGAAGCGGTCGCGCCTGCGCATCTGCTGCGCGAAAGCGACGAGGCCGAGGCTGATCGCTTCTTGATCAAAAAGGAAGTCAACTTCTCTGGCCTGGCGCCTCTCCGCCGGACGGCTGATGCCTTTCACGGGCGTGGCGAGCCGGATCGCGCCGCAAAGAAGAAGCTGTTCGGGACAATGGTGGCCGACGGCGAGATCATCGAGGTACAGGTGGAGGGCTGGAAGGCGGTACACTACACACTCGGCAGCGACGCCGAGGCGCTGAGCGAACTCAGCGCAGGGCGCGTGCCGCAGGCATGGACGCCGTTGGAGACGACCACGACGGATGAGATCGTCTTCCTGGCGCCGCTCGATCATGTCAGTGCGCGCGGGCGCGCCAAAGCCTTGTTTGGCTTCGACTACGTGTGGGAGGTCTACAAGCCAGAGCACCAGCGCCAGTTCGGCTACTACACGTTGCCGATGTTGTGGGGCGACCGAATCGTCGCGCGCTTCGACAGCAAACTCGACCGGACGACCAACACGTTTGTCATCCTGGGCTTGTGGTTGGAGGACGAGGCTCTCGGCACAGATGAGGCCTTTGCGGAGGCCCTGGCTCGTGGGTTGGCGCGCTTCGTGACGTTTCTCGGCGCGAGCCAACTAGATGCAAGGGCGATGCGCGAGCCGCTGCTGCGCCGACGCGCCTACGCTGCACAGGAAGCAAGTGCAAGCGGAGGGTGATAGCGAGGTCTCGCCCGTGTTGGCCTCTTATCAGGGCGCTTGATTTCACCTCCTTTCCACGAAGCGCCAGACAAGTGCATTGACCAGAACAAAAAAACACGAGAACGCAAGTGCTGGCTGGCGCGCTCGACCAATCGGTAGTGCTGCCCTACACTGCATTTCCTTTCCCCTGCTGCTTGCTCTCCTCTGGTTTCCGTGCTACAGTAGGGGACACGCATACTGAATAGGACGTTACGCCCATGCTGACCCCTCCCAGAGACGTTGGTCAGCGCAGAAGGAGCATGGTGATGCTCTACATCGGAGGCCCGGTCTGGGGCAGCAAAGCGTGGGTCGGTAATTTCTTTCCTCCCCACACACCCGCTCGGTCATTTCTGCGGCTCTATAGCCAACGCCTACTTGCTATAGAGGGGAACACCCTCTTTTATGCGCTGCCCTCGGCAGAACTGATTGCCCGCTGGCGAGCGGAGACTCCCTCGACGTTTCGCTTCTGCCCCAAAGTCTGGCGCGCCATCAGTCATGCGGCGCGTCTTGATCACACCAAAGCAGAAACCCAAGTGTTCACCGAACGGGTGCGGGGACTGGAAGATCGCTTAGGACCGATGTTTCTGCAATTGCCTCCATCCTTTTCTCCGTCCAACCTGGAGCGGCTCCAAGCGTTTCTGGACTTCTGGCCCGCTGATCTGCGCCTCGCCGTAGAAGTGCGGCACCCAGGCTTTTATACCGACCAGCAGGCTGCGTCATTGCACGCCTTACTGGAGCAGCATCAGGTTGGACGGGTCATGATGGATACCAGACCGCTCCGCACTGGAGATACAAAGGATCAAGCATTACTGGCAACCCGCGAACGCAAGCCCCATCTCCCCTTGCAGATTGCGTGCACGACGGACTTTGCGTTCCTACGCTACATCGGTCATCCAGAGCTAGGGGTCAATGCGCCATTTCTTGATGAGTGGGCACAGCAGTTGGGGCAATGGCTCCAACAGGGCAAGACGCTCTACGTCTTTTGTCATTGTGCTTTTGAGGAGGACTCGCCAGGGCTGTGTGCTGCACTCTATCAGCGCGTACAGGCACTCGTGCCGCTGCCGCCACTACCCTGGCAGCCAGAGCGTCCAACGGTCAGACCGATGACGCTTTTTGAGAGCTTTTCAGATGGCTCTCCTTAAAGGGTTCTGTCTGAGGGCGCTTCGCCAGATGCCCCCCACGCGGAGAGTCCGAATGAGGGCAGGGCGAGCGAGGGGCGCAGGCTATGAGGAGAGCGGCAGTTCCTAGAGCCGCATCAGCAGGACCATAGCTCAGAAGGCGGACGCTCTTCGGTTTCCTGTTCGCGCCACTCCATAGGAGATTCGGCGTCATGGCCCATCTCTTGAAGGAGTGACAAGTGATACACTCCAGTAAGAAGAATGCTCGATAACGCACCGCGCCAGCGATGGTTGCTTTTCTGCCTGGCAAGGGGGTTCTCATGACTCGTGTCTTTGTCGCTCTGTCCGATGGCCTGTTGCTGCTCCAACGGCAGCAGGGCGTCTGGCAGGCCCACCGCCTCCTCGAAGGCTTCCCCACACAATGCCTTGCCGCTGATCCACTCCAGCCAGAGCGGCTGTATTGTGGCACTTTTGGGCGTGGCTTATGGTGCAGTACTGATGCCGGTCGCTCCTGGCATCCAGCAGGGGAGGGCATTCGCTCCCCGCAGCTAATGGCAGTGGCTGTCAGCCCTACCGAACGTGTGGGGACGTGGGGTGTGGTCTATGCTGGCACAGAACCGAGCGCCCTCTACCGCTCGGAGGACGGTGGAGCCTCCTGGCAGGAACTATCCCACCTGCTCACGCTCCCTTCGGCGCCCACCTGGAGCTTTCCGCCTCGACCTTACACCAGCCACGTTCGCGCCGTTGGGCTTGACCCCTTGCGGGCAGGGGTCTTGGTGGTAGCCATCGAGGCTGGCGCGCTGGTACGGAGCTTTGATGGCGGCCAGACCTGGGAGGATCGCCAGCCGGGGGGACCTTTCGATAGTCACACCCTTGCCTTGCCCCGGCAGCGGCCCGGCTACATCTATTCCGCTGCCGGGGATGGCTTCCTGCAACCAGGGCAAGGGTTTGCAGAGAGCCATGATGGCGGCACTACTTGGGAACGACCTGGCGCGGGTCTACAGCACCATTACCTCTGGGGGCTGGCGGTCGATCCCGCTGATCCTGACACGCTAGTTGTCTCAGCGGCGGCTGGACCACAACAGGCCCATAATCCCAGGTGGGCCGAGTCTGCGATCTATCGCAGGGCAGGCGGCAGTCCCTGGCAGCAGGTTCTGCAAGGGATGCCTGCCTCCAAGGGTACGCTGGCCTCTGTGCTCGCGGCTGCCAACACCGAGCCAGGCGTTTTCTATGCAGCCAACAACCAGGGCCTGTATCGCTCCCCGGATGCTGGACAAAGTTGGGAACGTATGGAGATCCCCTGGCCGGAACAGGGGCGTCGGCAGCGGGCAGAGAGCCTGCTGGTTCTTACGGACGCCTGAGCAACGAGTATGTCTTCGCCGTGTTCGATCAAGCGGGAACAGCAGTTGTGTATGTCGGCGCCAGGGCAAGCCCACTGGCAGCAGGTAAGACCACTGAAGATGCCTTGGCTGCCTTGCCAGCCGCGTGATCCGATCCCTCAGAGATCGGCAAATCCATCCAAAATCTGCCCGATATGACGGGCAGCGTTCTGGAAGTCTGTCAGGCGCACATGTTCGTTGGGCGCGTGGGTCTTATTGTCCCAATAGCCAACGCCAGGCGAGATAACCGGAATATTCCCAAGCGGTCGCGCAATGGCATACACGGGTGAAGTCTCTCCAATCAGGGGACCAATCCTCCCACCGTTGTAGCGTGGCGTATGGCGTCCGCGCTGATGGGGGCGAACCCTCCAGCGAGTTGCGAAGTCGTCCTCTTCCCCGCCTCCTAGAAGGATTGGAGCGCGGCGGCCAGCAGAATGACCAGCATGCCCAGCACGAGATTGAGTTGAGCGATCAAGATAGTCCAGCGACGTAGGCGTTGGAGCGTCTGCGTCGCTGCCGGTTCTGGCGCAGACGCCGGAGCCACTGATCTTGCCGAATGCTGCGGGAGGTCAGGCAATGAAGTACGAGCAGGCACAGGCATGGCGGGTGTCATTGGAGCCTCAAGGGAAGGTTGCTGTATTTGGTGCGCCAGGCGTCCAAGATCGCGCTGGCGTGGTCCCAGCAAGAAGTCATGCACGATGCTCAGGCCAATCATCACCGCGACCAGCGCGATTTTCACCAGCAGGAGATGCCCAAAAGTCGTGCTAAAGAGAGCATCCCAAGAGCCTAAGAAGCGCGTTGCATTGTAGATGCCCGTGCAGACCAGTGTAAAGATAGCACTCCAACCCAGGTAGCTAAAGCGCTTGCCAACGGAGGCTATCAGTGAAGTACGTTCCTCAGGTGGGAAAGCGCGGCGCGCATAGGGGCCAAGAATAAAAGCCACAAAGATCATGCCGCCAACCCAGGAGATAGCCGCCAGAATATGAATCCATAGGACAAGGGTATCCAGCCAGGGATTAATCATGCAAGCCTCCAGAAGAGATGGGCACACGTTCCTCGTCAGATGATAGCAGCTTCCGGGGAGTGGAAGCTGCGACTTTTCTCTCCACGAAAGCAGCCGCTGTGGCAAAAGTGGCTGCTTCCTGACTCGCTTTCTTGAGGCACATGATACAGAGAGCATCAACGAATAAGGCGGCGGGGACACGGAGGAACACCCACTATTGCCTTATTCGTTGACGCAGGATATGCCCTCAGATGAGGGGAGTGTTACTGGGTTTAGTGCATCGCCTGCTCGGCCTGCTGCAACTCGGCGCCCAGCATCAGCAGCGAGCGTGGTCGCACCAGCCCCTGGGTCAGGATCACCACGCCCTGCTTCTGCATTTGCTCCTTCACATCAAGCAGCCACCGATGCTCGATCAACGCGATGGCGCAGGCAGCTCCGGGCGGCAGATCCTGGGCAGCCTCGTAAATGCGCTCTTTGATTTCCTGCACTGGCTCGCCGAAATCCTGATCGCCGAAGGCGCCCGTGCCAAGCTCTCCGCCAGTCCTGACATGCTCCATTGCAGCGCCCATCCCGATCAAAGCCCGCGCGACGGTGCCAAATTTCCGCTGCTCCTCATCGCTCAGGCCAGACAGCCGACCCTGTTGCAGGGTGCCATCCTCGGCTTTGCGAATATAGGCCAGGTCAATGAGGCGAACGTTCCCACGCTCGCTGATGGCGCGCAACCGCTGCACTACCTCTTTTTGCTGCTCTTCTGTACGTACGCCAAAGACGACGTACTGAATCGGTCCAACGGCCATGTGTTCTTCATCTCCTTTGGGAATGGTTTCATTTTCAATACTACTGAGCGTTCGTCGGGCAGAAATCAGATGCCTGGCAATCGGGAAAGAGGCGACTTCCTGGTACACTCCTCCCTGTCTTGCCAGCAGCGGAATACGTCGTTGGATTCGCGTCCGGTTGCTGCTTCAATGAACGCACGAGAGGCAAAAATTGCAGAATGCAGGCCAAACTCACTCATTGTCGGCGGGCCAGGGCATCGGATCATGGGGACCATGACAGGATCGGTTACGACTTCTACAGCGCCCCGGTGGCTGGAAGAGACGCGCTCGTCGGAGCAGTCGGCTTGCCAGCGGAGGAAGATCCGGCTCGACGATAGAAAAACTTCATGCCCTCGATCACCCACAGCACGAGCGATCCAAAAGCAACGCAGAGCAGCCATTGCCCCACGTCCAGCGGAGCGGTCGAGAAGAGCCGATTCATAAAGCCTAGCTCCGTAATCAGGAATGTTGTCAGCAGCGCCAATCCGCTCATCTTCAGCAGCTTGTCATTTTCCAGCAGATCGCGGTGAAAGACGGATTGCAGGTTGTCATTCGTCTCCAGCGCAAAGAAGATACGCGCAAATGAGAAGGAGGTCAGTCCCATAGTGCGGGCCACCACGTCACCGGAACCAGCCGTCGCGGCTAGAATCCCCAACGTACTCGCCGCCATCACCAGGCCGATGAAGCTATAGCGTACCGCCAGGCGCGGAGGCAGAATCTGCGCATCAGCAGGGCGAGGAGATTGCTCCATCAGGTTCGATGCTGGCTTACCAGCCCCCAGTCCAATGGCCTCAAATAGATCCACCGTGAAGTTCAGCCACAGTGCCTGGAGCGGTAAGAATGGAATCCCATGCAGAATGTTGAAGATGGCCGCGCCCAGAAAGGTGAGCATAAAGGCGAACAAGCTCCCCATCTGATAGAGAATATATTTCAGTAAATTGTCATAGAGGCCCCGCCCCAAGCGCACTGCGCGGATAATCGTCGCAAAGTTGTCGTCGGTGAGAATCATCACAGCGGCCTCTTTTGCCACATCGGTCCCCGTGATGCCCATCGCCACACCAATATCAGCTTTCTTGAGTGCTGGGGCGTCGTTTACCCCATCACCAGTCATCGCCACGATCTGGTCTTGTTGCTTGAGCACATCCACCAGCCGCACCTTGTCCTCCGGCGTGACACGGGCAATCACGCCTATCCCGCCTACCTGCCGACGCGCATCCTCGTCGCTCATTGCGCTGAAGTCTGCGCCCGTGATCGCCCGACCCTCGATACCTAGTTGATGAGCAATAGCTGCGGCAGTTACAGCGTGGTCTCCCGTAATCATCCGCACCGCCATGCCAGCGGCTTTTGCCTGAGCAATGGCTTGCTTCGCCTCAGGGCGCGGCGGGTCCACAATCCCCACCAGCGCAAGCATAGTTAGATCACGCACATATGCCAGAAGGTCTCCACTGGGCTGGAAGGTGGCCGGGTTCAGATCTTTGCGGGCCAGCGCCATCACGCGCAAGCCCGTTCTGGCGTAGCGCTCATTCTCTGCCAGCACCCGCTCGCGGTAGGCGTCAAGGGCGACGATCTGCTGATTGGCATCCAGGCCCTGTGAGGAGCGAGCCAGCAGTTGGTCAGGAGCGCCCTTAACAAAACAGCGGATGACCTCATGGCCTGTTTCATCGGTCATGCGATGAAACGTTGCCATCAGCTTATAAGAGGCGTCGAAAGGTACTTCGGCCAGGCGTGGAACCTCCTGACGAGTAGTTTCCACATCAATGCCGCCCTTGGTGGCGAATACAACGAGCGCCCCCTCGGTGGGATCACCCACCAATTCCCCATCCTTGACTACCGCGTCCGAAGCCAGCGCCATCGGCAGCAGAAAGGGTGCAAGGTCAAGTGGGGGTGTACTGCCTACCTGCGTGAGCTGGCCGTTGACAGCATAGCCCTCGCCGGTCGCGGTGACGTGCCGTCCAGCGATAGTCATGCTGACCGCCGTCATCTGGTTCAGGGTCAGAGTGCCGGTTTTGTCGGTGTTAATTGCCGAGGTGGCGCCCAGCGTCTCCACAGACCGCAGTTGCTTCACAATCGCGCCCTCAGCGGCAAGCTGTGTGGTTCCCTTCGAGAGTAAGAGGGTGACGACCGCTGGTAAGCCTGTTGGAATAGCCGAGACAGCGAACGCCACGCCGGTCAGGAAAAGGGTTTCCAATGCCTGGCCCCGGCTGTAGCCAAGCAGGATGGAAATAAGCAGCGCCAGCCCAGCAATGAGTACAATCTGCTTCGTAAGCGTATTCAATTGTTTGGTGAGTGGCGTTTGCTCAACCTTCGTGGTCTGCAACAGCCCGGAGATATGCCCCACTTCTGTTGCCATGCCCGTTGCCGTCACTACGAACTCGCCCGCGCCGCGCGTCACATTGGTCTGCATGTAGGCCATATCCGCCCGATCACCGAGCGGCTTGTCTGCGTCAGGCACTGGTTCGACCTGCTTGGGAACGGGTGTGCTTTCGCCCGTCAGGGCGGACTCATCAATTTCCAGGCTCGCGGCCTTGATGATTCTGCCGTCTGCCGGAATGCGGTCTCCGGCCTCCAGCACGACTATATCCCCAGGCGCCACATCCTCTACTGGAAGTTCCCTGATCTGTCCGTCACGCCGCACCCGTACCTTGACAACCAGCATCTGCTGCAAAGCAGCCACACTGGCCTCCGCTTTACCTTCCTGGCGCAGCCCCATGATCGCGTTGAGCAGCGTCAGCGCCCACAACACGAGTGCTGTTCCCCACTGCCTAATTGCCACAGCACTGATCAGGCCAGCCACCACCAGCACGATTTGCATGGGGTCGTGATATTGGCGGAGAAATGCGTGCCAGGCAGGTTCCTTCTTTACACCAGTAAACTGATTAGGACCATACTCCTGCAAGCGTCTGCTGGCTTCTTCCAGGCTCAGCCCTCTCGTCGCCTCAACACCCTGGGCGAGCAGCGCCTCGTTTACCTCCAGTGTATGCCAGGCGCGGCCCTGTTCATCAGGCAATTTGACAGAGGTTTCCATGATCTTTCCTCCACCCTACCGAAAATGGCTATAGAGAGCGGGACATCAGAGAGCGGCATCTCGACTGAAAGAGCATCGGCAGGAACCGCGCCATGAACTGAGAAGCGCCGGGCACTTTCGCGCCCGTCTGATAAAAAGCAAGACCCAGGCTCCTCAACGAACCTGGCAGCGATGGAGGCACATGGATTGCAACATCACAGTGCAGATGCTGCTTATCCGTTTTCAGGGGCTAGTGGTAAGTGTATTCTCAGCTTGCTCAAAAGAGATAATGAGGAGGTTTGTTATGGCTCTTGGTCCCCTTGATTTCGTTGAGCTTGCTTTCCCCGGCAACCAGTTCAGAGGAGAAATCCTACCGGAGTTGAACGCCATACGGGCGAGTGGCGTTGTTCGGCTCGTTGACCTTATCTTCATACAGAAAGATCAGGAGGGACATCTCACTATCACTGAGGCGAGTGATCTCAAAGGCGAGGACGTACAACGCTATAGACAGCTTACCGGCGACCTCGGCGGCCTGCTGACGCAGGAAGATATTGAAATAGCTGCGAACGACGTTCCCCTCAACAGTTCGGCGGCTTTTCTCCTCTTTGAACATACCTGGGCGGTTGGTTTGCGAGATGCGATTCGCCGCGCGGGAGGGTCGGTGATCACTCAGGGAAGGGTAGACCCTCAAGTCGTAGAGATGGTGGATGAAGAACTGGCGTCATCAGCACATACTGATGGCTAGAAAGGAAACAACTATGGTGATGAGAAGACGTGTTGGGAGACCCCTGCTGAGAACCGCTGTTGTCGGCGGGGCAGCTTATGCTGCCGGTCATTCAGCGGCCAGGAAGTCAGCCCAGGAAGCCGACCAAAATCAGCGTCTCGCGGAACTGGAACAACAAGCGGCTTATCAGGAGCAAGCTCCCTATCCACCACAAGCGCCTATGCCTGGCCCATCGGCTGCTACCGGGCAAGCGGGGGCGGCCAGTGCATCACCTGATAGAATCGCGCAACTAAAGACGCTTGGAGACCTGCATGCTTCGGGGGTTCTCACGGATCAGGAGTTTGAGACCGAAAAGCGACGCATTTTGCAGCAATCCTGAGCCGTTCTTGCAGCAATGACCACACCAGAGAATATGGGAGGCACGCTGATGTGGAAATGGAGAAACGGCAATCAACAAGCAAAGCCAGCCGCTGGCGACCTGGGCGGGTTCACGCAGCGGCGCATTCCGGTGGCGCTCTGCCTGACGCTGTTTATGCTGGAGTTCAACCTGTACACGCTGGCGAATATCCTCGGGCCAGTGGTGCGGGGACTCCAGACCACGGTCGCCAGTATTCAGATGGCGCTGGTACTCCTCCCAGTACTGGCGGCTATCACCCTCCCCACTGCCCGGAGCCTGGTCGGGCTGTATGGCCGCAAGAAGGTCTTCAGGTTGGGGCTGCTCCTTTTTGCGGGAGGGATGGGTATTACGGTGGTGAGCGTGAACACGTCCATGATGGTGCTTGGTTTTGGCGTTGTCGCTGGTCTGGCGGCAGCGCCGCTCATCACCTTGCCCTGGATGATGATGCTCGAAGCCTATACAGGTCGGCGCAGAGAATTCGCTTTCTTTGCCCTGAACGCCTCTCTCGTTGTTGGCACCTTGCTTGGCCCGCTGGTCGGAGGGTTGCTCGCCACGAATATCAATTGGCGGCTGGCTTTTCTCCCGCAGGCGGTGCTGGCTCTGGTCATCCTGCTGCTGGTGCGCGAGATGCCTGAAATGAGGAAGGAGCGCACAGCCCCGCTCGACTGGGCGGGTGTGTTGGTCTTGCTGTTTGGTTTGATCGCCATTTTGTGGGGCCTTGGTCTGGGCAGTGAATATGGCTGGTGGATGGCGCGAGAGTCACCCCTCCTCTTCGGCCATCTGATAAGGATCGTTTTCGGGCTGTCGGTTGTGCCTTTTCTCTTGCTGGTGGGGGTGATCTTGCTGGGGGTCTTTGTCTTTCATCGGTGGAGACACCGGGCAACAGATAACCAGCAAGCGGGCATTCAGCAGATGGGCATGCTTGGCAGACGGCCATTTCTTGTGGGGGCGACAGCGCATGCCCTGTATGTCGTTAGCACCATGGGTCTGACCTTCACCTTGTTCCTCTATTTACAATGGGCGCTCCGGCTGACACCGTTTGCGACCGCTATAACCCTCTTGCCATTTAACCTGGCGCTGATCATCGTCCTGCTGCTGACGATGCGTTTGAGTGAGCGGGCAGTTCCCAAATATATGGTTCAGGCAGGTCTGCTTGGGATGATAGTGGGACTGGTGCTGCTGTACCTGGTCCTGAGTCCAAGCGTCACGAGGCTTGAATTGATGCCAGCCCTGATCATCATCGGACTTGGCGCTGGTTTCGTGGTGGGGCAGGTTCCTAATCTGGTCCTCTCGCTGGCTCAGCGAGAAGAACGGGGAGAATCAAATGCGCTCCTGGTTTCCTTTCAAGATATTGGCTATGGATTGGGCATTTCTCTCTTTGGGGCCATCCTCATCAGTACCACAGCGAGTCTGGTGGTCAGTGGGGTGACGCAGCGCGTCGGACTCAGCCTGAGTCCGCTCAGACTCCAGTCACTTACCAACCAATTTGCGCAAATCTTGCACACGTTTAACCCTGACCAGTTGAATCGCGTGCTGGCTCCATTGTCCCCGTCGGTGCGTCAGGCGTTGGAGGATGTTGCGCCGAGCGCCGCAACTGAGGCGATGCGTCTCACCGTACTCTGCATCCTTGGAGTGGTCCTTCTGGCGTTCCTGATTTCGTTCTTATTGCCGAGTAAGAAAGTGTTCCGGGCAGAATTAATCGAGGATTGAGAAGAGCGGATTCTTGGAAAAAACTCGCAGCAGGTTTCAGCCGTTTTCCGCCGCAGAGCATAGTTCGGCTTTCCTCCATCTCCACCACGCGGGGCCAGTCCAGAACTGGCCCCATTTTATGCCCTCCTTGTTGACCTTATCTCCTTATTAGGTAGTCAGGAGCGGTTTTACCTGCCAGCCGCTTCCGCGCGGATGACGGGGTTGCGCAGGGCGCCTATGCCGTCCACTTCGGCTTCGACGAGATCGCCGGGCTGGAGGTATTCGGGTGGCTGGCGAGCGTCTCCGACTCCAGCGGGCGTGCCGGTGGCAATGATGTCGCCTGGCTCCAATGTGAGGCCCGCCGAGAGGACTTCGATGATGGTTGGCAGCTTATAGATCAGCAGGCGTGTGTTGGCCTCTTGCTTCGTGATGCCGTTGACGCGCAGGCGCAGGCGCAGCGCGTGCGGGTCGGGAATCTCGTCTGCTGTGACAATCCAAGGCCCCATCGGGCAGGAACCATCCAGGCTTTTGCCCTTGAACCACTGTTTGTGGCGCGCCTGGAGGTCGCGGGCGGAAACGTCGTTGATGACGGTATAGCCAAAGATGTAGTCGAGCGCCTGCGCGGCGGGAATGTTCTTGCCAGCGCGGCCAATAATGACGCCAAGTTCCACTTCCCAGTCAAGGCGGTCAGAGATGGTCGAGTCAATGACAATTGGATCGTAGGGGCCGTTGACAGCGGTGGTGGCTTTGCTGAAGAAGATGGGGTCTTCGGGGACCGCTGCGCCCTTTTCCAGCGCGTGATCGGCGTAGTTGCGGCCCATGCAGAATACATTCTTGCGCGGGCGCGGAATGGGCGCGAGCAGATGTACATCTGCAAGACGGCGCTGCGCCGGGTCGCTGGCAGCAGTGAGCGCCTGGCGCAGCCGCGCCAGCCCTTCTGGGCCTTCAGCGATGAGGCTCAGCATATCGGTGGTGTGCGAGAATCCGGCCAATGCGGCCACGTCAATGATCTGTTCGCCGCGCACGATGCCCAGGCGTGGGCCGTTGTCGGCGCGATAGGTTGCTAATCGCATACATGCTCCTCTGTTCACCAGCCTGCTTAGGGCGCCTCACACAACCTCCGCACGAGCAGGGGCGGGGTTGGAGCGCCGTCCTTCCAGGCGGCAGGGGTGGGGCCACCCGTCGGTTGTGTGAGGCATTCTTAGGGCAGGCCGGTGATAGTCAGGTCTCTAGGATATTCTACACTGAAGCGCACGTCAAAGACACGTTCTTCCTCCGGGGGCAGTGTAAACTCCCACTTCAACACGTCCAGTTTCGTGCGCTCGTCAGGTTGGGGGCGAATCTCCAGCATCCGCACCTTGATGCGCTCGTGTTGGGCCACCGGCAGACGGTCACGCAGGGTGATGCGTTCGGGCGTTGGCCGGTAGTTACGCACCTTCATGCGGTAGGTATAGGTGATGCGGCGCAGGTTGGTCTGCAAGAGCGTCCCTTTGTCCACTTCCTTTTCTTCCAGGTCGCGTTTCACGCGGATGTTGTCATCTATGCCAACAAACAGCTTGAACTCTTCGTTGGGCGCGATCTTTTCGATGCTAGTAACGCCCAGGTACGCTTCACCATGAAAGATGTGGGCGCGGCCCGGCAGCAGGACGCGCTGGGCGCTGTTGGTGATGGTGGCGCGCAGATGAGCTACGGGATCAATGACCGGGGCTGTCACATAGTCAAACGCGCAGGGCAGGTCGTCGCGGGCGATAGCGATGGTGTGTGGCTGCCCGTCTGAGGGAACATCGGCGGAGTGTCCGGCGTGGAAGAGCAGCGCGCCTCCCGTCTGCTCGACTGTGGTGGTGGCAATCTCCACCGACTCAGCAACGAGTATTTCTTCTGGCTGCGCCTCCGACATGAGAGCAATATCCATAGAATAGTCGCCAGCTTGCTTTCCGGCAGCCGGGGCAGACAGAGGCAGCGGCGCTGAACCTCCGAATGCGGCTCTCCTCGGTTTGGCGGCGGGATAGACTCGCGGTGTCAGGACATGCAGATACCAGGGTTCCAATTCTGGCACGCGCGTCACCTGGCTGGGGCGCGCTGTGGAAAGGGTTAGCGCCACCTGCTGCCAGTCCTCCCCGGTGGCCTGGCTGACCAGCCCCTGATAGGTGAGCGTCACTTGCCGCTGTTCGGCGTCTACACGCACGTCATACTGTGGCGTCCACGACGCGCCAGGTAGGACGTAGCTAAGTTCGAGGGTGAAGGTTCCGGGTTCGGGCAGCGTCACCTCGACGGTGGCAGCCACGCGATCAGCGCCGCGCCAGCCGTTCAACTGGGCCAGCGCGCGCTGTTTGGCCTGAAGTTCGCGCTCAAGCTGTTTATGCTGCCTGTCCAGATCGAGCTTCGCTTCATTCAAGCTGCGCGCCTGATCGGTGGTGAAGGTAAAGAACGCGCCGCAGTCTTCGGGCCGAAGCCGGTTGAAAGCCAGGCCGCGCGCCATGTCTGTGGCCGACTGTTCGCCCAGTTTGGTCAGCCACGCCTGCTGGTTGGAGAGCGCCTGCTGCCGCGCCGTCAGCAGTTGAAGCTGGTATTGCAGGTCTTCTATTTCCTGCTGAAGCGCGCGAAGTTCCGCTTCGGGGGCGACGGCGTGATATTGGGGCGCGACATCCAGGCGTTCGATGCGCGCGCCCTTTGGCCCGCTGCCGCTGGCGCGCACAGAGTCGCGGTCCAGTTCTTCCGGCAGGCCACCGATGACAAGCGAATGCGCGCCAGCCTCCAGTGGGGCGCTGCCCCGGCGCTGGATGAGCGCCCGGTCTGGAAAGACGGTGACGTGCGCGATAGGCGCGGTAAGGTCCATAATCTCATCCCCCTCTTCATGATAATTCTCGTAATGATTTTCTGAAGCTCGTGGCCGCAGCAATAATACCAGGCAGGGCGCGTGATCGAGGACAAAGCGGGCGATATGTAAGGATACCTACACCATCATACCTGAGCCATCAACCAGAATGCCAGCGCGCCGCCCAATTTCTTCCTGGCATATCTCTTGCATATATGTTTCTCAAAGACAGTCTTACACTGCCTATGCTGGGTGGTGGGCCGGGCGCTGGTGCGAAAGGAGGGCATGTATGGAAACGATGATTCGCTGGCAGCCAGGCGAGACGCTGACAACGCTGCGCCAGGCGATTGAGAAATTGCTGGATGAGACGTTTGCCCAACCACTGGAGACGATCACTGAAGATGGTGATCCGCTGACCTCGACAACGCTGTATCAAACGGACCGGAACTATCTGGTGAAGACGGGCTTACCAGACACAGAGCCAGATCAGGTGGAAGTGACGGTGCGCAGCAATCAGGTTTCGATCAAGTCGGAGGTGACGCATACTCGCCATACCCGCATCGAAGGCTGCACGAAGCTGGAGCGAACGGTGGAGCGTTTTTTTCGCTCGGTGGCGCTGCCAGGGGTGGGTGACATCGAGGGCGCGCGCGCTGTCCTGGAACATGGGGTGCTGACGGTGACGGTTCCCAAAGCGCCTGCGCCACCCTCGCGTCGGCTGGTGGTGGAAGTTGGAGAGCAGGAAGCGGCTGAGAGCTAGCGGCGCTCTCGATACAGCTTATCGTTGATTGAGGGCGCGCGAATCATCAGGCTCTCTACAGGTGGATGAACCTCGACGACGGAGTGATAGACGCCCTGGGGAAAGCAGCAAAACTCGCGGGGGCCAATAGTGAAGCGCTCGCCCTCTACCTCAACCACAATGTCGCCGCGCAGCACAATGAAGCACTCGTCGCTGTGTTGATGGGCATGCGGCGCAGGATCGGCCCATCCCTCAGTGGTGTTGTTATACCAGATTTGTAACCGCTCGGACTGAAAGCCGACCTCGTTTGGGGGTGTATGGCCTGAGAGAAATGTTGAGTAATCGGGCAGCTTACGGTGATGGAATCCAGACACGCGAGTCCTCCAACGTCATTATCTTCGCCTGGTTCGCTTCGGTAGAGGCTGGCCGAGCCGGGCCAGGCGCTCGGCGCGAATGCGCTCTTTGACCTCAGCAGAGGTGAGAACGTAGATGGTCGGTGGCACGAGCTGCAAGCTCCTGCGAAAGAGGTCATAATGCGGTTGGTCAGGGCGGCGGCGGTCCATCCATTCCGTTTTTAGGCCGTGCAGCCGTCCCCATTCGGCAAGCTCGGCTTCGTTGTCGGCATATACCTTTATTACCCGCTCGCTGCGTTGCAGGCCGATGCGAGCGTTGCCACCATGCAGGCCGCTCCAGTCCTCAAATCGTATCATCGCTTCCCCAACGGCTTGATTGATGCTTCCTCTGTTTTACGAGAGCGGCCAGCGCAAGGTTGGGCTGAGACGAATCCGCGCGCCCTGTTTGCTCAGCCCCTCGTCCAGCCCCAATTCGCGCAGTTTGGCCGCTGCGCCGCTCTTGAGCGCGTTGAACTCAGCAGCCGTCAGGTCCACGCCCTGGAATGCCTGGCGCGGGTCAAACTGAAGCTGGCGGCGAAAGTCCGCGTCGTCGCTGGCGCGCTGAATAAGCGCGGTGAGCGCCTCGATACTCATAGTCTGCCTCGTCTCCACTCAAGCCAGGCGCTAGCGTCTCGGTTGCTCTGCGCCCCTTTCCCCAAGTGTACCTCGCTCTGCTGGCCGATGCAAGAGGCAGCTTCGTGGAGAGCTGCGGCTTACGACGCTGCCCTGGCCGATAGGGCGGATTCTTGCTCGGCGCGCGAATGCGCGGCCCGCCGCAAGCGGATGAATGGCCGCTCGATCAGGTAGAATGAGGCGCTGGCAACGGGGAAGATCAGCACAAGGCCAGCAATCGTAAAGGAGAGGTAGGCATGTGGCAGCGAGGCAGAATACCCCTGGGCGAGGAACGTTAAGATGGGATAGTGCCAGAGATAGAGGCTGTAGCTGATGATGCCGATGAACCGCAGACCCGTCATCGAGAAGATGCGCCGCAGGATCGGCTGGCCCACTAGAACGCCCAGCAGCAGGAAGGCAAAACAGAGGCCCAGGGTCCATTCGCCCAGGATGGTCCATAGTTCGCCTCCAGGCGCTACAAATATCCAATTCCTGGAGATATTCAGTTGGAAGGGCGTCCGACGAACGGCAACAGCCCAGAAGACACACCCGGTCAGGCCAGCGACTGCTGTGCCGGTTGCCAGCCAGCCCAGCGCCGCTCCGCGCCGAATGGAGAGGTTGCCACGTTCCACCGCCCACACATAGAACACGCTGGTCCCCATGCCCAGCGCAAAAAGCTCCAGGTATTTCCCCTTTATACCATAGAGGAGTTTCATGGCGAATCCGATGAGGCCCGGCGCGTTGATCGGGTCAACTTCTCCCCAGTCGTAATGGATGATGGCGGCTGCCACACGGATAGCAAGCCCCAGGATCACCAGACCGACCAGCCCAAGGGCCAGGCGCAGGAAGAACCGACGGCTGGCTCGCGCGCCAGCCAGCTTTGCCAAAGCCAGGGCAAGCCAGGGCAGGAGCAGATAGAACTGCCATTCGACGGCCAGTGTCCAGAAGGGCGCGTTGATCTGAGTGATGGCGCTGAAAGAGTCCGAGCGCATATCAAAGAGCAGCAATGGCGCTAGAAAGAGCGAGGCGCGTTCGCCTGAGCGCAGGAAACCAACATAGATGAGAACCCCAGCAGCCAGCGCAGTGTAGTAAGCGGGAAGAATGCGCAGCGCCCGGCGTAAGTAGAACTTGCGCGCCGAGGGCCAGGGCTGTTCGGCGAGCAGCGTGCGGGCATAGGGCAAAAAGAGGAGGAAACCTGACAGGATGAAGAAGAGGAAGACGCCACAAAAGGCTAGACCGGCTACAGCGTTCAGCGCGGCTGGCCCCACGTCCAGGCCGTTCTGCGCGCCAGCCTGATAGAAATGATGCCAGATGACTAGCAGGACTGCCAGCGCCCGCAAGCCATCGAGCGGGGGAATATCACGCAGCGCGCCGCTGGCAGGCATGAGGCGCTTGAAAATGGCGACAATGGCTTGAAGCCCACTCAAGCGTTTTGCTGTTTGTACGGTCGCCACGTTCTCTTCCCTCACACTTTTATGAGTGCCAGCGTTCGCACGTCATTATTTGATCAGTCCCAGGCGGGCGCGTAGTTGCTTCAGGTTCTCGGGGCTGGCAGGCCAGCCCCTCATCTTTGCACAGGTCCAGCCAGGCTTTGAAGCCCTGATCCATCGCGCCTGTACAATCCGCTCCCCAATTATGGTGTGGGATAGGCTGAAGTATAACACAGGCTACGCCCGCTTGAGTAGCTCGTAGCCAGGGCCGCGATCAATGAAGGGGCGCTGGGCGCGCGTCTGGCGCAATCGCTCGCGCTGCGCGGCGGTTTCGGCTTCCAGCAGTGGATAGCCCTGCTCTGGTGGACCCAGCAATACGCCGTAGTCGTGTTCGGCTGTCTTATGTGAGACAAGCCCGCGTATGACATCCAGCCGGACGAGTGCTGGTTCGCGCTCCAGCGGGTCGCCCCAGCCGCCGCCGCCCGTAGTGATGAGCCGGATAAGGTCGCCTTTCTTGAGCGGCTCATCGTCCACCAGGCCAGGGAGTTTGCGCTCGTCGGGCGCGCCGGGGTTGATGATGGTTTTGTACGTGCCGCCTGCCATGCCGCCCGCGACGCCATAGCAACTCAGGATCGTGCGGTCAGCGGTGCTGATCAGTTTGGAGTCGTTGAGCAGGCGCACATCTTTCTCATAGCCAAGGCCGCCGCGTCGTTGGCCTGGCCCGCCAGAATCGCAGGCCAACGCCAGCTTTTCGATCAGCACCGGGAAGCGCGTTTCACAGAACTCGGCGGGCAGGTTCTTGGAGTCTGGTACGATATGGATTACGTCGCTGCCATCGGCGTAGAAGCGCCCGCCGGAGCCGCCGCCCAACACCTCGCGCAGCAAATAGAAGCGCCCCTGCTCGTCTGTGCCATGCACACCCCAATAGCGAATGGTCTCCTGGTCGGCGGGCATGCGGCCCCCAGTGGCAAGCGCCAACGTCCCCGCGAAGATGCCCAGCAGGCGCAGGATAGTGAATGAGCGCGCGTTGGTTGGCGCGGGAAATTTCGGGGTCATCAGCGTGCCTTCGGGCGGGAAGACGACTTCGAGTACATCACAGATGCCCTCGTTGATGTCCAGTTCGGCGGCGCGTTCGGGACTATCGGCCAGGTTGCGCAGGACCGCCGCGATCCACTTCTTGAGGAAACGCCCATCGGCGTAGTTGCCGGGCCAGTTGATCGGGCCTCTGGTCTGAGGGCTGGTTCCGTTGAAGTCGAGGATGATCTTTTCGGGCGTTTTGGTCATGGTCAGGCGAATGGTATGCAGCCGGGGCGGTTCGACGCCATCATGCTCGATATAGTCTTCCCAGGTGTAGGAGCCGTCGGGGATTTTGGGCAGAATCTCGCTGCGGAAGGTGTCGGCGCAGCGCCGGATAAGCGCCTCGAAACAGGCTTCGGTGGTGGCCCGGCCATAGCGCGCAAGGAGATCAGTAATACGTTCAGCGCCCATACGGCAGGCGGCCACTTCGCCGTCAATATCGCCTGCCAGGCTGTCGGGGATGCGCGTGTTGCGGAAGATGATCTTATAGGCGTCTTCGTTCAGGACGCCCGCTTTATAGAGCCGGATGGGTGGGACCATCAGCCCCTCTTGAAAGATGCTGGTGGCGTGCGCGGGCATACTGCCAGGGACCATGCCGCCGATGTCGTCGTGATGCCCAAACGCCTGCACGAAGGCGACGACTTCGCCCTCGAAGAAGACAGGTACGGTGACGGTCAGGTCGGGCAGGTGTCCGACGCTGCCCTCAGAGAGATAGACATCGTTATGAAAGAAGACATCGCCAGGCTCCATCGTCTCCAGGGGGAAGTCGCGCACGATGGGATTGACCATCGCGGAGTAGGAGCGGCCCGTGAGCTTGCGGCAGTGGCGATCATGGATACCGGCACGGTAATCATGTTGGTCGCGGATCATCGGCGAGCGCGAGGTGCGCTCAATGGCTGCCTCGACTTCTGCCTCGACGGAGCCAAGCGTGCCTTCGACAATTTGCAGGATGATGGGGTCTACGCCAGAGATCACGCTCGCTGCTGCTGGCTGGTCCAGAGCTTTGCTCATAGTCATCTCCCTTGTCTGTCTTCATCTCTTCTCCGACCCGGCGAAGGCTGCGGTCACGCCAAGCGCGATATAGATGCCTCCAGTGACATAGCGGCGAATAGGCTGAAAGCGCGCCTGCTTGATGAGCCGATAGCCTATCGTCGAACTAAGCAGGGCATAGAGGCTGTCGGTGCAAGAGGCCAGCATGATGAACAGCGCGCCGAAGAAGAGTGTTTGTCCGACGACTGGCCCTCTGGCGGGATCGACAAATTGGGGCAGGAAGGCGTAAAAAAAGAGCGCCGTTTTGGGGTTCAGCAGGTTCACCAGAAAGCCCTGGGCAAACAGCCGCGAGAGGCTCCTGGGGGCTGGCGTCGCTGCGCTCTGGCTTTCATCGCGCGTCAGGATGGTGCGCACGCCAAGATAGATCAGGTAGGCAGCGCCGAGGTATTTCACCAGACTAAACGCGAGGGCCGAGGTCAGGAGCAGCGCCGAAAGCCCCAGGCCAGCGGCCAGGGCGTGTGTGAAGCCCGCCAGTTCAATGCCACCGACGGAGGCCAGCCCTGCTCGCCTCCCCTGAGACGCGCTGCGGGTGACGATATAGAGGACGGCGGGGCCAGGGATGAGTAACAGGCCCAACGCCGCCGCGAGAAAGAGCGCGATAGTTGACCAGGCGGGCATGATTCTCTCCTCAAAAACAGTGTATGCTCAGGCGTAGTGAACGTGCATATTTCCGCGCTGGCGGGTGCGACGCAAGATTTGCGGCAGGCAGCCGCCGCGCAAACGCCAGGTCTGAAGCGGTTCGTAGCGCAGGCTGTCCCACCAGCGGTGGCGATCTTCCCAGGTGGCTGCGTCGGTAGTGAAGCGATAGAGGATGATGGTGCGGGCGGTGAAGGAGCGCAGCAGCCCTAGCTCGCTGGCCCGCTGGCGGGCATAGTCTACGGCTTCGCTGATGTCGGCGAAGGCCAGGTCTTTGAGCGCCAGGGTAATATGCGCGGCGAAACCATATTTGCGCTCATCGGGCGTGAATGGGCATTCTGGATGCACAAAGTCGGGGTCAAGGTGATGATAGATGGTGTTACGCAGGTCTTGCAGGCGCGGGTTGCGCAGCGAGGCGAGGTCTATGATAACCGAATCGAGCAGATGCGTGACCTCGTTGGGCTGAATCTGAAAGGCCGGGCAAGGCGAGATCAGCGGGTCGAGCGCCTGCTGAAGTTCTTCTTCGGTCTTCGCGGGGTCCAGGCGGAAGAATCCTTTGAGCGTGCAATGGACCATGAAGCTGCGCGCTGCATGGCAATTATAACGCTGCTCCAGTTCCTCGCGCAAACTATCAATGCTGGCAGCCAGGCCAGTTGGCGGGAGTAAATAGACGCTATAGAGCGGGAATGTCATAGAAATTACCTTTCGGAGAAACAAGCAGATGTCCTAATGCTGTTGAATACCTGATATAGCCTGAACGCCCCTGAGCAGCAGGTTGCCAAAGCGATCTACTGCTGCCTGCTGACCGGGGAAGACGACGGTAGTTGAGCCATATTCTTCGATGATGGCTGGCCCGCTGATCAGGTTCCCGGCCAGAAGGCTGGCGCGGTCATAGAGCGGGCAGGGCTGAAAGGCTCCCGCTGCCTCGAAGTAGACGGCACGCTCGCCTTTGCGCGCGGCTGCTGCGTCGGGGCCGCCAGATTCGATTTCGCGCAGCGCGGGTTTATCAATCAGGCCCAGGCCGGTGACGCGCAGATTGACGAACTCGACCTGCTGTTTGCCCCGATAATCGTAGCCATAGACGCTGCGATGCGCCTGATGAAAAGCTTCCACGGCTTGCCGACCCATTGCAGCGTCAACCAATCTGGCTGGGATGTCTACGCGCACCTCATAGGCTTGCCCATGATAGCGCATATCAGCGGAACGCAGCAAGACGCGCCGCTCCGGGGGGATGCCATGCCGCTCCAGAGCATCAAGCGCCAGGGCTTCCAGGCGCTGATAGTGTTCCTGGACGCTGGACGGGTCGAAGGCGTCGGCGTTTTGCACGTTAGTGATAACGTAATCGTTGCGTAGGTCCACGACGAGCAGGCCAAAGGCGGAGGTAACGCCAGGGATGGGTGGGACAATGGCAGTGCGCATGCCGAGCAGATCGAGCAGCCGCCCCGCCTGCAACGGCCCGGAGCCGCCGAAGGGGGCCAGGGCGTAGTCGCGGGGGTCGCGGCCCTGCTTGACGGTGATCTGGCGAATGGCGTTGGCCTGATTCCAGTTTGCCAGTTCCAGAATGCCAGCGGCCAACCGCAGCACATCCAGGCCCAGCTTTGCGGCAAGCGGCTCCAGGCCGCGCTGCGCTGCTTCGGCGTCGAGTGGAACTTCTCCGCCGAGCAGATGCGGTGGGATGCGCCCCAGCACGAGATTGGCGTCGGTGAGGGTAGGCTCTGCGCCGCCTTTGCCGTAGCAGATGGGGCCAGGGTCTGCGCCCGCGCTGCGTGGGCCGACACGTGAGCCGCCGTCGGGGCCAACCCAGGCGATAGAACCGCCGCCTGTGCCGACGGTAATAATATCAATCATTGGCGTCTTCACAGGGAACCGGCCAATCTTGCCTTCGGTCGTCAGGCGCGGCTGGCCGGTGTTCACCAGGCAAACATCGGTGGAAGTGCCGCCAGCATCCAGGGTGATGGCATCGGGGAAACCGGCGGCGCTGGCAATATAGCTCGCGCCGAGCGCACCGGCGGCTGGCCCGGAAAGCACAGTGGTGATCGGCTGGCGCTCTACTTCGCGGGCGGCCACCACCCCGCCGTTGGATTTCATAATCAGGAAGGGAATGTTGATCGCGGCGCTCGTCGCGCCGTCCAACGCTTCGGCGAGATGGCCTTCGGCGGCGTTGATGTAATCGCGTACCTGCGGCTTGACGAAGGCATCTACCAGGGTGGTCATGGCGCGCTCGTACTCGCGGTATTCGGGCAGAACATCCGAGGAAAGCGAGAGGAAGGCGTCGGGGTATTCTTCGGCAAAGAGTTCGCGGGCGCGCTGCTCGTGGGCCGGGTTGGCATAGGCATGGATGAAGCAGATGCCGACCGCGAGAATGCCCTGCGCCTTGAACCAGCGGGCGGCCTGGCGCACGTCCTGTTCATCGAGCGGCGTCAGGACTTCGCCGCGCCAGTTCAGGCGCTCGGTGGTTTCGCGCACTCGTTCCAATGGGACGATGCGGTCAGGTTTGACCCAGAAATACGAGTTGCCGTAGCCAGAGGGGACGCTCTGGCGGGCGATTTCCAGAATGTGGCGAAAGCCGCGCGTGACCAACAAGCCCAGCGAGGTGAAACGCTCTTCCAGCAGGGCGTTGGTAGCGACGGTGGTGCCATGCGCGACGGTTGCTACTTGATCGGGGGCGGCTCCGATCTTGAGCAGCACTTTGCTGATGCCATCGAGCAAACCGCGCGATGGGTCGCTGGGAGTGCTGGGGGTCTTGGTGGTTGCCATCGCGCCGCTGTGTTCATTGATGGCGACAACATCGGTAAAGGTGCCTCCGGTATCAATGCCCAGCCGATAGCGCGGGGGATCAACGCTCATGAGATGGTCTCCTCGACAACTGCGCTCTGCGGCAGGTGTATGGCAGACGTTCTGCTTGCTGGAGAAGAAGATGGGAAAGCCATCACCCACAGCGCAATTGTGGCACAATTGCTGTGTCTTGTCTATGCGCGCGAGGGCGGCGCTACAGGTTGTCTGAGCGTCTGTAGGAAGGGAGTACCATCCAGTGTCGCGTCACGATGAAAATGGGGTAACATATCTCTGAGTAGGTATTTCACTGCATCCCGGCAGCCTCGCGGGTATTATGCTCTCGCTGCTGTTGCGAGCGATAGGTGGAGAAAGACACAGCAAACAATGGAACGAGGGCGTTCATGCACGGATTGATCTTTGTGACCTGGGAGAAGTATCTGGCTGAAGAGTTTAGCCCGGCACTCCTCGAAAAGTATCGCACCCTTATTGGGGAGACGTGGGAGCAGACACCGCTGACAAGTCGTGTCTATGATGACGCTACTTTGCTCAAGGGAGTGGAGGCAGCCGTGACCCTGACCCGGACCTCCGTTGAGTCGTTGCTGCGGGGCTATGGCCGCTACTTTGTGATCAATGGACTGACCAGCCGCCTCTGCTCGTACCTGCTGGATCAGGTACACAATGCGCGGGATTTACTGCTTGCGATGCGCACTGCACATCAGCAGCTAGGCAGCGTCGAGGCAAGCGTGACTCCTCCGCTTTTCACTTATCAAACACACGCCGATGATCCTCATGGTCTAAATCTGCTCTATAACAGTCCCCGCCAGTTATGCCCCCTGCTGCTAGGGGCGATTGAAGGCGCGGCAGCGCGTTATCACCAGGAGGTGTGGGTGTTCGAGGCAAGCTGTATGAAGCGTGGCGCGGCTGTCTGCCGCTTCGAGATGCAATTCTCTCCGCCGTTGGAAGCGGCTCCCGCCGGGCGGGAATCGGCAGCACAGGAGCAGCGACAACGCGAGCAGCGCCAACTGGCGGAGTTGGTCTACAGCGTCTTGCCCGATCAAGACGGCATGACGCTGGCTGCCTTGCGCGATGATTTGGGCAAACGCCAGGTCAGCGCGCGCAACCTTCGACCCTATTTGCTGCTGGAAGCACTCTTCCACTTGCATCATGTTGGCTGGGTTGCCACCACTGCCAATCAGCCGGGAGATATGCTGGAGAATCGGCGCTACTGGCGCCTGCCGCGCGCCTTCTAAGTAGGTTACGATGATGAACGCGCCGCGAGGGACGGCGGCGCTACGGGCTGAAGAGGTTAGGCCGGGGTAATGACGACGGTGAATCCGGTCCAGAGGTAGTCCACTTGCTCGTAGGAGAGATAGGTGATGCGGTAGAGCGATGAATCAACGATGCGCAGGCCGGAGCCGTCGCCGCCAACCACAACGAGGAAATGGCCGACATCGAGGGCCGGGTAGTACCGTTCGCCAGTATCGCGCACGCCCAGGACGACAGGAATGCCCTGGTCCCGTGTCATGTGAACGATGTCAACATAGCTCATCGAGCGGTTATTATAAACGACAGCTTTCATGTGAAAGTTGCTCATCATATAAGGCCAGGCATTCTGGCTCATCAAGCCGCCCCAGGGGGTGATGTAGGGTGGATTATGCGCGCTCATTACGTCTATGAGTTGCCCGATGGTGACATCTTGCACGCCCCAGGCATGCAGAATCTCTGTCATGGCGGCTGCGCTACAGGACGAGTTCCACCAGATGTCGTGCTGCTCGCGTGAGTCATAGCCAGCGTTGATGTCTGCCTGGGTGATGGCTCTCACTCGTTGGGCGACGGTGGTGGGAGCGGCTGGCTGTGCCGGGGCAGAGTAGGGGATGACGCTTTCAAGAGCCTTAAAGAAGCTCGCTACCTCGCCGCCGCCAGCGGTAGCAAATGTAGCAGCCAGCACGCTGAAAACCACGACGACGATCAACAAGAGTTTGATGATAGTCATGCGAGGCGAGGATTTATGAAACCAGCTTTGTGTGATTCTGGAGGCTGGGACCGCAGGTGATGTGCGAGGAATGAGTTGGAGATCAGCAGGTGAGACTGGTTCTGAGAATCCAAGCGGGCTGGTTGCTGTAGTGTGAACGGCTATTGCTCGCGTGGAAGGCTTTGTGGCGCGTTTCTGCTTGCGAGCAGGCTGCGGCTCCTTTTCCTCCAACGACTCTTCGGCTCGCGTTGAATCTACGATTGCCGAATGCTGGGGGAGCGATAGGCGCGGCGCAACGTTGTGGGGACGAGAACCGAGACGGCTCACATGTGGGTTCGTGGCAAAGGGAGAAGGCTGATGATTCAGGGAATCATCGTCTTGATAGGAATCGCTCCGTTGACGCATAACGGTTTATCCTTTTGCTCCATTGCCATTCTTCGCCAGAGTTGAATATTGAGCTACGCGCACTGCCGCGCTCAATTGATTAGAGCATAACAGGCGCGTTACGCTTCCGTCAAACAAATTGGCTGCTTCCAGGACTTTTTTCCTGGTCGCTGGTCCCCTCGCAGATGGTTTTATTCGCCTGCCACCGCTGCCGGTCACGAGAACATTGACGTGAGAGAGCCGCGCGCCTATATTCTGATCATGTTGCTCATTATGGTGCTGTCAAGAATCTGACAGGCTCAAGAAAGGCTCTGTCACGCTCGCTCAAGAACAAATTGAGGGTATTCTGGTGAAACGTTTGCCGGTTTCCGGGCGTGTCCTGCGCCTGATGATAGGCTATGGGGCTGCGATATTGGGCGCAGCACTGACCACCCTCTGTATCGGGCTGGTCAAGACGGTGGTTCATGTCGAAAACCTCTCGATGGCGTATCTGCTGGTCGTGCTGTGGCTTGCGGTCTTCTTTGGTCGCGGCCCGGCTATCCTGGCCTCCATTCTGGCGTTCCTGTCCTATGATTTCTTCTTCGTTCCACCCACTGGTAAGTTGGTTACAAACGATCAGGCAGAATGGATCTCGTTATTCGCGCTGCTGGCAACGGCGTTGGTCATCGGCCATCTCACTGCCACTGTCCAGGCGCATGCAGATGCGGCGCGTGCCAGTCAGCAGCAGACGGCGCGGCTCTATCAACTAGCGCAGTTGATCGCCTCTACCCCCGATCAAGAAACGCTCTTGCAAACGCTGGCGCAGCAGGTCGTCCAGTCCTTTGCAGGTAGCGGAGTATCCGCCTGCATACTGGTCTTACCCGATGCGCAGAGTCGTCCCCAGGTACGAGCGGCGGCTCCATCCAAGAAGCGGGTAATGGATGTATTCCGTCTGGAAGAATCTGAGCAAACAGCCCTGGTTGAGCGGGTTTTGCGGTATGGCGCGCCTGCTGATCTGCCCGCTGGTACAGAGGAGCAGAGCAAGCGAAGAGGCGATATAATTCTCTACGTGCCGCTTTCGAGCGCGCAGAGCGTGGTGGGCGCGCTCGGTATCGCGGGTACACCCGATCTGCGTCGTCTGGTACCTCGAGTAAGCGGCCCTGCTCTGGAGGGTAGCTCCCAGGCGCCATTAGAAAGAGCAGTGGAGCCGGAAGCGAGGTTTTTCGCGGCTTTTTGCGGGCAAATCGCGCTGGCTCTGGAACAGGTTGCGCTGCGCCAGGCGGCGATTCATACGGAGGCGCTGCGCGAGAGTGACCGATTGAAACAGGCGCTGCTTGATGCGGTGACGCATGACCTGCGCACGCCTCTGGCGGCTATCAAGGCCGCAACCAGCAGCTTGCTGGAGCCAGGCATGATCTGGCATGAGGAACAACGCGGCGAACTCATCTATGCGATTGATACCAGCGTTGACCGGCTGAGCCATCTGGTGAGGAATCTGCTTGATCTCTCGCGCCTGGAGGCTGGCGCTGCTGAGCCAGCGTGTGATTGGCACTTCATCGGTGATCTTATTGCTCCGGTACTTGAGCAGCTTGATCTGGCGGGGCCGCTGCGCAATCGGCGCATAGTGGTAGATATTCCTGAAACTATTCCGTTGGTTCCGCTGGATCACGGACAGATCGAGCGGGTGCTGACTAATCTCATAGAAAATGCGCTGAAATACTCGCCCCCCGACAGCGTTATTCAGGTACGAGCGAGCGTAGTAGGCAGCCCACCTGAACTGGAGGTTGCTGTCTGCGATGAGGGTATTGGTATTCCGGCGAGCGAGCTTGAGGCGATTTTTGAGAAGTTCTATCGAGCGCCGCAGGCGTCCATACCCTGGGCGACCAACTCTCCTTCACCTGGCGCCGGGCTTGGGTTAGCTATTTGCAGCAGTATTATACGAGCGCATCATGGGCGCATCTGGGCTGAAAGTTGTCCGGGGAAGGGTTCAACGTTCCATTTCACCTTGCCGATTCCCGCTGACGGCCCGGAAGGGGTATTGCCTGAACTTGATGAGCCTGCCGAGGAGGCGCTAACTGGAGCCAGCCAATGACACAGGAGCCATCATACAGAGATCATCCCGCCGAACAGGCTCCCGAAGAAAGGGCAGACCCGAAGTCAGAGGCGCCTTCGTCTGGACGTGGCTCAGGTGGTGGGCGGGTGCTGGTGATTGACGATGAGCCGGAGATTCGCCGCGCGATCCAGGCTGGGCTGGCCGGGGCGGCGCTGGTGGTGGAATGGGCGCCAACTGGCTCGCAGGGTCTGGAGCTTGTGAGCCGCTGGCATCCCGATGTGGTCATTCTCGATCTGTTCCTGCCGGATATGGATGGGCTGGAAGTGCTGCGCCAATTACGGCAGTGGTCAGCGACGCCTATCATTGTGTTGTCCGTTCGGGCCAGCGATCAAGATAAAATTACGGCGCTTGAACTGGGAGCAGATGATTATCTGACCAAGCCGTTCAGTATGGGGGAACTACTGGCGCGCATTCGCGTCGCCTTCCGGCATAGCGCCCAGGCTACGGGCCAGGCCACCGACAAGGCGCTTTTCCGCACTGGAGAACTGGTCATTGATTTTGAGCGCCGCCAACTGACGGTAGATGGCGTGGTTGTGCATTTGACCCACACCCAGTATGAAGTACTCAAATATCTGGCGCTGAACGCGGGCAAAGTGGTCACTCATCGCACCTTGCTGCGCGCGGTATGGGGGCCACAGTACGAGCAGAACGCGCATTATTTGCGCATCTTTATCGGCCAACTGCGGCGCAAGATTGAACCGGACCCCAGCCGACCCCGTTACCTCCTGACGGACCCCGGCATCGGCTACCGTCTCCAGCGCGCTGATTAGCGCGCTGGAGATACCCCCATTTGTGAGCTTGTGTGTTGCCCCTTTGCCCTTCTGCATATAAGCTCTTTATATTTTTCCGCAAAATCTTTATAATACCTTTACGCAGAGAACGCTGATTTTTATGTCAACTTCATCCTTTCTATCTGAATGGTGAGTGGCAAGGAGCATGTTGATGCAGACGTCAGAACGCGCAGTTGAACCTTCTACGAGTACTGCTGGCTCAGAGGAACATCAGCGTGGTCGGTTAGGTTTCTTCTTATGCTGGGCGGTGGTGTTTGCCGACATCGGAACCTCGGTCTATTACGTTCCTGGCATTCTGTATGGGCAGGTGGGCAATCTGGCGGGGTTCTTTGTCTTGCTCACGATGATTGTGTTCATCTTGCTGACCCTGAAGTACGCAGAAGTGACCGCGCGCTATCCCCAGGGTGGAGGTGTCGTTACCGTTGCCGCCAGCAACTTCAAGCCCTGGACAGGCGCTCTCGGTGGGATGCTGGAGTTGGGGGATTATTTTTTAACTGCTGCGATTAGCGCGTTATCCGGGTTGACCTATTTGAGCGTGGTAGTCCCGGTGCATGATCTCTCGGTTCTCGTAGTGATCACAGTGGTCGTTCTGGTTTTGCTGGGTCTGCTGAACTGGTGGGGGGTAAGTGAGAGCGCCGCCGTCAGCGCGGTTGGCGCTGTGATCGCCTTCACCAGTGATATTGCTATTCTGATTCAGGTCGTCCTCCATGTTCCTCTGTCTACCCTGCTTCATCTCGTTCCAGAGATGTTTGAGGGCCGACCTCTGACGCCGCTCGCGCTGATGACGGGCTTTGCAGGCTCTTTTCTGGCCTTTTCCGGGTTGGAGAGCATTTCTCAGATTTCGCCTGTGATGAAGACTCCGCGCAAGCGTACCAGTCGGCGCGCCTTGCTGGTGGTGGTGCTGACGGTGGGTGTGACGAGTCCGCTGCTGACGTTGTTTGCCACGACGCTGCTGGATGCGAGCCAGGCGAACCCCAATCAGTTTATTTCTTTGCTGGGCAGTACCTATGGGGGCAAGCTGCTGGGCATTGAGGTGGCTATCAGCGCCTCGGCCCTGCTGATTTTTGCGAGCAACACCGCGATTATTGGCTGTTACCATGTGTTGCTGGCTTTGTCGCGGATGCACTTTTTACCGCCAGCGGTGCAGCGACGCAACGCCTGGCGCGGCACACCACAGTATGCGATTGTGCTGGCGACCGGGATTCCTGTCGTAATTCTGCTGCTTGTTCGCGGGGATATTGCTTTACTGGGCGATATGTATGCCTTTGGCCTGTTGGGCGCTTTCAGTTTAACGTGCCTGGGCATTGACGTGGCTCGCTGGCGCGATTGGCGCCATCACCGCGAGCGGCAAGTTCTGCTCAAACAAGTGCGCTCAGGCAACGGTGCTGATGCTACGGTGGGAGAATTGGTGGAGCTTCCGCTGCCTGGTCAATCATCTATGGCCCCTGTGCCGCTCTGGCTTTTTGCGTTGGGCATTCTTACGACGATACTGGTGATGATTGCCTGGGGTACGAATCTGGTGTTCAAGCCCCCGGCAACCGCGTTCGGCGGCGCTGTTACGGTGGTTGGTCTGGTGACAGCGTATACGACAGCGCGCTATCTGGCGAAACGGGGCAAGTGGATGGTCTTTCCCATTCAGGTCTACGGGGCTGTTCCTGGCTCGACCCTGGCGGTGCTGCCCACCACCACTGAGGGGCGCGAGGCTGTAATCCGCGCCGCCTGCCGTGAAGGGCAGGAGGGTGAGGTGATCTTCCTGTATCGGGGTTCGCCGGTCAGCAAGCGACGGCCTGAGTTATTCGAGAATGCTGACCCCTATCTCAACGATGAAGAGGCCAGGCAGGCTTTTTCCGAGGCAGAACAGATCGCGCGTCAGCAGCGGGTTCGCCATTGCGCGGTCTACGCGCTGCCGACGCCCGATGCGGTCTTCCATTACTGGCAACTGCTGCGCCCGCGCGATACGATTTTTGGCCCCCAGGAACACCTTCAAGGTATGCTCCTCGCTCCTGATCTGGTGCGGCACAGCGGGGGGCCTGGGGGCCAGGTCACGCATTACATCAAGAACTGGCCGATAGCCGCTGTTGGGGTGACTTAACAGCGCGCTCCTGGCAAGAAGACATTCCGCAGATGAGGGAGGTAAGGCATGATTCACGACACAAGCAGCCGTGTATCGCGGATAAGGCGCTTTTTTGCTCTCATGAACGCCAGCCAGCTATTGGCGGTAGGAGGAGACGCCTCAGTGGTGAAGACACAGCAAAACAAGGCTTCCCTCAACGCGCTGCCCCATGCCTCGCTGCTTTTGGAAACTCAAGCGCCGAGCAAACCTCCGGCCCACCTGGATAAGCAGCCGACAGCGGAACACATCCGAGGCGTGGTGGCGCGCTGTCGGGAACTGGCACGCCAGTACGAAACCATCCCATCGGTTGTGCTGGAGCGCGAGTGGTGGCGGTCTTTCTATCGGGCAGGGATTTGCCTGCGGGATACGCTGGAAGAGTATCGTGATCGCTGGCATCTGGTGGGTATGACAAGCAAGGAAGTGGAGCAAGCCTATTTGCTGCTGCTGAGTGTCGCGTACTTTTATGAACCCGGCGGAGTTGCTGAGGCGTTTTTCAAGGAGCAGGGGTGGGTCTGGTCGGATGATGGATAGGAGCCTGGCAGCGTTTCGCCATGCCTCCAGGGAGGCATGGCGAAACGCTGGCCGCCTGGAAGTCCCACAAGTAACAACGACCATTCAGCAGGATGTGATATTACCAGGCGCATCTTCCCATCCAGCGAAGAGCTTGCTCGTAACCGGCGTTTCGGCCAGGGGAAGCTGCACAAAAAAGGCGCTTCCTGATCCGGGAATCCCGTCACTTTCAACCCAGATGGTTCCGCTCATGGCTTCAATCAATTCTTTGCAGATCGCCAGACCCAGGCCGCTGCCGCGCACAGGACTGTTGAGGTCGCGTTCGAGGCGGGTGAAGCGCTCGAAGATTTTATCCTGGTCGCTTTTGGCGATGCCAACGCCCCAATCACGCACGATCATTTCGGCTACGGGCGCTGCGCCAGCGGGATAGCGGTTGGTGTGGATTGGCCCGCTGGTTCCTGAGGGATAGGGCGCTTGAATGAGACGGGTGCGCCCATCAAAGAGGATCGGGCGACCTTCGGGGCTGTATTTCAGGGCATTGGAGAGCAGGTTCAGAAAAATGCGGTAGAGGGCTTCTTCGTCGCCAATGGCAATGAGGTCGAGTGGTATCTGGTTGCGAATCCGATGGTGGCCGCGCTGGGCCAGAGCCTCCATAGATTGAATGGTTCGCTGGGCGACAGTGTATAGTTCTACTGGCCGAGGCTTCAGTTGTTCCTGGGTGAGATTGGTTTCGGCAGCGACGAGTAAGCTGTTGAGTTGCTCATGCAGCACTTCGGTTTGTTCGCAGGCGCGTTCGATGAACAACTCGACTTCTTGGGGGCGCAAGGCGCGCCCTTCTGATCCCAGGTCGCGCAGAAGCTCCAGATACCCCTGCACGCCGGTGAGCGGGGTGCGTAGTTCGTGGTGGGCGGTGACGATGAATCGATCTTTCAGGTGATCCAGTTCTTGTCGGCGCTCATAGGCAGTATGCAGGTCGGCATAGAGCAGCGCGTAATCCAGCGCCAGCGCGCGGCGTCCGGCCAGAAAGCGCAGCAAACGCAGGTCGGTGTCGGAGTACATCTGGTCGTCCTCGCGTCGAGAGAGCGCGAGCAGGCCGACCAGCCGCCCGCGCACGCGCATGGGCGTCAGCAAATGCCAGCTATCCAGGTCCGGCGGCGCGAGTTCGGTCTGGATGGCTCCGGTGATGGAAGATGATGTGTTGCCCTGGTGCGCGTGCGCCTGGGGGGATTCGCCAGCCCGCGTGCTTGTTGGCGCAGGCTCCACCAGGAGGGGGCCGCCCTCCCTGGCGAGCCGGACGGAGAGGCTCTCATCAACGAAGAGGGCGCTGGGCGGTTGTGGCGTCTGCGGAGAGGGCGCGAGCGCGACGGCGCTTCCGGGCGATGGTGAGGCGGTGCTCGGTTCGCCGGTTCGTGCGCTCGCGTGCGGAACGGAGATTTCTAGCAGGTGCCCGGTGGTTTTGTCAGGCACAAACACAGCGACTTGCCTGACAGGCAGGGCCAGATGGACTTCGCCGATCAGTTGGCCGACGATGCGCTGCGGGTCCAGGCCGGTGCGCTCAATGGTTTCGCCCTGAGCGATGAGCCGCCGGTAGCGGCGCACTTGTGGGAAGAGCCACGCTTCGGTGATCCAGCGCGCAGCGGCCAGGATAAAGGGCGCGAGTACGGCTCCGGTGATGATGCCGATCACCAGGGCTGGCGTAGGGGGCAGCACTCTCAGTGCTTCAGCCAGCAAGATAGCAACAATGCCCATGCCGATGAAGGTGAGCAGGAATACAGCGGTATTGCGAATGAGCGAATCGAGCCGCAGCAGTTCGCGGCGCACAATGGCATAGGCAAACGAGAACGGCAGGACGATAATAGCCAGATCGCTGACTGTGCCCGGCACTAGCTGCTGGCGGGTGATAACTTGGGGAATAATAGTCAAGGCCAATGGTGGTAACAGCCCAAGCAGCATGCCGACGAGCAGGGTACGCGCCCGCTCGCGTGTTACTCCCACCCGATGGGATATGGCCGCTCGCATAATCAAATACAAAGATAAACTGAGCGCAAGTACGGTTTGGGCAGAGCCGAGCACTACTGCCCGCTCAAGCACATCTGGCTCTTTCAGAGTGATGGCAACGAGATAGGGGGTAATAGAGATCAGGCCAATCACGACCGGGATCTCTGGCAGCCAGCGGTATCTTGAGCGCCGCCCTCCTCTTCCTGAAGTGAGGGGCCGATTGCTGTTGGAGATGGGACGCGCCGCCGGACTTGGAAACAGCAAGCGCCAGAGGAAGGTTGCCAGCAGCCCGGGAGCCAGCCCAGCATAGACGATGCCAGAGATATGCACTGCCAGCAGATTTCCGAAGGATGCCGCTGGCACTAAAGAACTGGCGAGCGCCAGAGCGGTCCACAGCAGAAAGAAACGGAGCGCCAACACCCGATCTGTGGCGTGCAGGAACACGAGTAGACCCAGCAAGAGTGAAACCAGCCCCAGGACGAACCAACTGAGCGAGAGGAGGGTAGCAAGCTGGTCGGGGGCTGACCATCGGACGGTATGGGCTTTCGCGTCTCCTGGCGAGAAGATAGTTAGCTCGCTTGTCTGGTTGATCTGGTTCTCATTTTGGGGGGGCTGGCCGTCTGCCGCCAGAATCTGGTCGCCAGCCTGGATGTTGAAGTCACTCGATAATCCACGATCACTCCAGGTGATTTGCCAGGCTCCTGATGCGTTATTCATGGGCTGGGCACCGAGGCCCCACCAGTGATTGCTGCTAATTAGGGCCATGATGCTGACAGTTACTGCCGGGAGATAGAGCAGAACCGCCAGAAGGATAAACAGGGTGCGGCGCGCTCGTACATGCGCTGTTGGATGCTGGCGGCGGGGTTGGGCAAGGGTATACTGAACATCTTGGCTATCACGCATCGGCGCCTCCTGTGCTTGATGGTGGTATCGGTCAATTAAGACCCTTCCCAGGTCGGGAGCGTTAACGGCCAGAGGAGCGGATGCGGCCCAAATTGCTCCTCCAGCGCCTGGAGAGCGTTCTGGGCGCGTAAACGAAAGGTTTCGGCAACAGCGTAGGTATAGGACAATGCTGTCTGAGCATCCAGTGACCGATCCTGTTTTCCTCTGTCTGTGCCCTCTATCATACCGCGCTGTTCAAGTACCAGGGGCAGCGTTTTTTTCTGTCGCTGACGGTCACTTTTTGCAGCCTGCGTCTGTGCTTCTTCGGCATCGTGCAGATCATTAAGAAGCTGGAACCATACCCCCAAATGCCAGCCAAACAGGCTCACTGTCTCGAAATAGGAGAATGGCCTCTCTTGCCGATACGTCGCCCCCGCCATTGCCCCCAGTCGGCAGATGAGGGCCAGCAAGGTTCCCGATTTTTTCTCGGTCATCTCCATGACCTGAGTTTCATTGACGGCGCTCATCTGCTCAAAGCGCAAGTCCAGGTATTGCCCGCCCAGGCTGGTGAGGATGCTGGCATGAAGCGTCTCCAGTGCGGCATGCATCTGGGCATCGGACCACTCTGTAGACCGCGCCCGATTGAGCGCAATGGGGACAAGCTCCAGAAGCGCGATCCCTGTGTTCAAGGCCAGGGGCATGCCTAGCCGTTGAACAAAGGCGCTGTCGCCATCCTGCACATCGTCAATGATATCCAGGGCTGCGCCCAGGAACTCAGAGGCGGCTGCCGCAGCACGCGCTCGTCTCCAGAACGATGGAGGAAGGCGAGCGAGCGAGGAGCTTTGCGCGCCAGAGGCGGCAGCGGCGGTGAGTAACACGGGCAACCCCCACCCGCGCAGATCACGGGCATCCAGCGGCTCTCCCTGCATGACGGGGCGGCCAAGCAGCTTGCCAGGTTCGCGGAGAGCCTCTGTTATCCGGCGCGCGAAGCCAGGAGGAAAATGTCTGGCGCGTATCTCGGAGAGCATCAGCCGTCCAACCGCTTGTAATTGATCACTGAACAGAAGACGGGTAGGAAGTTCACTCAGCAGCCCTGTGATATGAGAAACTGCCATGCTTTTTCTTCCCTATTCCTAAACTGTTGTAGAGTGAAATTGGGCCGTCAGGGTAAGATTCCCCTGACGGCCCAGCCCTTACAACTTGCTTTATTGCCACCTCAACAGAATCGTTCTGCTTAGAACCATTGGCTAAAAGCTTCGGCTTCCGTTGTGAACAGCGAGTTGCGGCGGCGCATATTGCCGAGCAGCCCCTTGATCGCTTGACGCTCTTCTTCATCGAGGCTGTAGTTGGCAAAGGCCAGTTCTGGATTTGCCAGCGCGTCTTCCTTAAAGGTTTCGTCCCTAAACAGCCGGTCTACCACTTGCCGCACGCCATAGCTCAATCCGTGTTTCTTGTTGTCCATTCGACTCTCCTTATCAGTCTCAATGCAAGCGGAGCCAGAGGCTCACTCCTGTGCGGCGCCGCGCTCCAGCATGATGTGCAGGGGACGCGCGCCACGTTTCCCAACCAATCATACCATGATAAGTTAAACTTGTCTAGTGGTTGAGGTGGAAATTACTTGACCGGCTTGTTATTTGCCTACTGTGCCTATCTTTTTCTGAGGAGGAGAAACCCTGAAAGAATCAGGAAGATGATGAAAACGATGATATAGAAGCGTGGGTCGTCTGCCGCGAAGAGTTGGCCGCCGTTGTTAGCAGGGGTTGGAGCGGCTGTGGGGGCAGTCGTGGGGATGGGCGAAGGGCTGAGTGTGGCTGCAACTGTTGGGGCGAGCGTGGGTGTGGGTGTGGCATTGGCATTGGCGGCGCTGTTGCCTACTGGCGCCTGCGTTTGGATGGTGCTGTTGGCGCTGATAAGCGAGATGATGCCGATAGTGAACAAGAAGCCGGCGCTAAAACCAAAGGCGATGCCAATGAGCAAGGCCCGCCAGCCTGTCGGCAGTTGGCGAGGGGATGGCGGCTGGGGCGGCCATCTGGTTGAATGCTGCGCTCTCATCGTGTCATGGACCTCTATTGTTAAAAGCCGAAATGTCCGGCTGGGAGATCGGATTTGGCAGGCGCTGCCAGGGATGGTTGCGGTGTCGGGGATGGATGGGGTGTTGGCGTTGGCGCGGGTGGATAACAATAGCTGGAATAGGCCGGGACATTACACTGATTGAATGCCCAGAGCAAGGTGGGCAACATGTCACCAACCAGCGGGTTAAAATAGTCCTGGCTGGTATATAGGAAAGCCGCCACCACAGTTTGCTGCTGAAAACGCACTAATAAGACATAGGAAAGTTTGTGGCTAGTGTTATCACACCACATACAGCCTTTTTTCTGGGCCAGAACCTGGAAAGGCAGATGTAAGTTTTTGACGGCCTTTGCTGAAGGAGCGCCGGGCGCTTGCAGGCCAGTCCAGCTATCGGGCAGGCTGTGGATGGTCGAGCGATAGAGCCAGGAGTCGCCTTCGTGATATTGCGTAGCGCCAAAAATGGTGACGAGATCGGGCTGTCGAGCAAACTCTAGCATGAGGATTGCCATATCGTGCGCGGTGGAAAAATTTCCTACCGATGTGCTTTCGCCATTCTGCCAGTTTTTCGACGAGGTTTTCGCATAGCCATATGGGCTGGTGTAGTGCGTATTGAGCATGCCCAGCGCCTGAGCGCGCTGATTCATCAGCCCCAGGAAGGCTGAGCGCGACCCGGAGACAAACCGCGCCAGCGCCATCGTGGCGTCCGCTGCGCTCTTGATGGAGACCATATAGAGAAGGAGCCGAACGCTGTAGGCGTGGCCGACCTGAAGGTAGGCGACGGAGGCGTCATATTCGACTTGCTTATCAATTTGCTTCGCAACCACCTTGGTATCCAGACTCAGGTGCTGCACTTGCAGATACTCTTCGACGAGCAGAGCCGCCATGACTTTGGTGGTGGAGGCTGGCTGGGCAATGCCTTCCGCGTTGCGTTCGCAGAGCGGCTGCCGGGTTTGGGTATCAATCAGACTGACGCCAAAGGTCGGATCGGACCGCAGCGTGGGGCAGATGGGCGCAATCAATGGCGGCGTGGTGGGCTGCTGGATACTGTCGGGGAGGGCGTTGGATGCCTGGGAAGTGGTGAGCGGGCTGTTGGGGCCAAGGAGAAGCGCGGCAAGGGCTGTGACGGCCATCAGCGCGGCAATTGCCACAGTACGAATATTCAACAATCGCGCCCTGGGCAGGCGCTCGTCATCCAGGTTATACGCGGGTGTTAGCCGGGTGGTGGTCTTCTTTACTGGTTGTTCCCTTGACATGTCTGCATCATCTCTAGCCAGGCTCTGCGTATCAAAAGCCTGAGTTGTAGCGGTTCAACTCTAGCACAGTGCGCCTCTCCTGGCAAGGGGGATTGCGCGTAGGCAGGGCTTGAAAATGATTGCTGAGAGCGAGAGGCTCCAGAGGCTGCTAGGATGGAATTACCACATTTCATCTCAGCCGCAAGGAGCCTCTCGCTATGTATTCTACGGTACTGCCTGTGACCTTGCCTCCCTTGACGGACTCGCAACGCCACGACCTACTCTACGATGCCGCCCTGCTCAGTTTGCATGATGCGTTTGCCGCCGTCCCTGATCCCCGCTCTCGTCATGGACGGCGCTATGACTTGCCGTTCTTGCTCACCTGCTTTGTGGCCGCGCTGTTGTGCAATTGCACCCATAGTGAAGCAGTGGGCCAGTGGTGTCGTGCGGAGCCTCGGCTCCTGCGCCGCCTCTTTGGCTCGCGTCGGTTTGTCACCCCTACCGGAGCACTCTATCGCTGGCTGTTCCCCCAACTGAATGCCCTCGCCTTGGAGCAGGTGCTGGCAGCCTGGGTGCAAGCCACGTTGGTAGCTGATCCGAATGAGCCAGTGGCCCTGGATGGTAAGACGCTGCGCGGCGCTCGTACCAGCACCCAGGCTGCCCCGCATCTGCTCAGCTTTTGCACGTACCGCAGTCATGAAACGCTCCTCCAGGTGCGGGTGGAGGAGAAAACGAACGAGATTCCCGTCGCCCAAACCCTCCTGCCGACCTTGCCGCTGCGCGGGCGGGTATGCACGGCCGATGCGCTGCATACCCAGGTCGCCTTGATGCGGGTGCTCCATGAGGCGCAGGCAGAAACCGTGCTGACGGTCAAGGAGAATCAGCCCAGTCTGTTGGCCGACCTGATCACCTATTTCGCCGATTCCGCTGCCTGTTACCAGCAGGCCGAAACCTGGGACTGCCATCGGGGGCGTATCGAAGTGCGCCGCATCAAAGTCAGCACCGAAATGACGACCTATCTGGCTGCCACCTGGCCTTATGTGGCCCAAGTGGCCCAACTCACCCGCTGCGTGACCAAGCAAGGGCAGACCCGCCAGGAGGTGGTCTACCTTATCACCAGCCTCACCCCTGCTCAAGCTCCCCCGCAGCGCTTGCTGGACCTCATCCGAGGCCATTGGCACATTGAGAACGGCTTGCATTATGTGCGTGATGTGACCTTTGGCGAAGATCGCTCGCAACTGCGCACGGGCAATGCCCCGCAGGTGATGGCAAGCTTACGCAACCTGGCGATTACGCTAATTCATCGGACTGGCTCTACCCAGATTGCTGCGACTCGGCGCTATCTGGCCTTCCACCCGCGCCACGCGCTCTATTTGATCCTCCACCAGCGCAATCCCCCGCGATAATTTTCAGACCCTAGAGCGTGTTATGCACTTTTACGAAGGCAGTTCACGTCCGGGCTAACAGCAATGGATCGCAGTTTGACATGGTTGCTGCAAAGCTTGGTGAAAAGCGAGTCCGCGCAAAAGTGCATAACAGACTCTAGGGAACACCCGAACCTCTTTTCAAGCGTCAAGGAATGTGATAGCGTTGGATCGCAAAGCTGGGGACTGGAGATACATCTCTCGTTTGAAAACGCTGGACGTACATCACGTACTGGTTATCTCTGTAAGGTAAGGTAAATGTCCAGAAAAACAAAGTCGACTGAATACTGGTCCGTTGGTTGTGCAAGATATTTTAAATATGAGCAAGAACTATTAGGTTATGAGCAAGAACTTTTAATTCTAATACGAACCATCTTTCGCTATTGTACAAAGGGAGTGAGATTGCTGGCATGAGACCTGATCGTATCGCGGCCATTGTGGGCGTGGCAGAATCAGACCTGGGCGTAACGCCAGGGAAGACGGCCCTTCAACTTCAGGCGCAGGCGGCAAAAGCCGCGCTGGCCGATGCGGGATTAGAGAAGAACGATGTTGACGCGCTTTTTACCGCTGGCAATTGGGCGTGGTCGCCGAACCTGATGCTGGCGGAGTACCTGGGTATTCAGCCCCGCTATGCAGATGGGACCAATATCGGTGGCTCCTCATTTGAGGCGCATCTGGGACACGCGCTGGCGGGTATTGAGGCGGGTCGCTTTGAGGTAGCCCTCATTACATATGGGAGCACTCAACGCTCGGATCAATCGCGTAATCGGCCCGCAAACCACGCGACGTTAGTTGAGCAGTTCGAGCGTCCTTATGGGCTGCCTGCTCCGGTTGGCGCGTATGCGCTGGCAGCCATGCGCCATATGTATCAATATGGCACGACCAGCGAGCAGCTAGCGGAGATTGCTGTGGCGACGCGCAAATGGGCGATGATGAATGAAAAGGCGATGATGCGCACGCCAATCACTATTGAAGATGTGTTGAGTTCGCGCTGGATTGCCGAACCGCTGCATCTGCTCGATTGCTGTCTTGTGACCGATGGCGGCGGCGCGGTCGTCGTCGCTTCGGCGCGCCGCGTTGGCAGCACACGCAAAAAGCCTGTCTGGGTGCTGGGGCATGGCGAAATGCTGACCCACTATGGGATTACGAACATGCCTGATCTGACCGTGACAGGAGCCGTTCAGTCGGGGCAGGCGGCCTTTGCTATGGCCGGGGTGCGGCATGAAGATATTGATGTGGTTGAAATCTACGATTCGTTTACGATCACTGTTCTGCTGACCCTGGAGGCGCTTGGCTTTTGCCAGCCTGGCGAGGGCGGCGCGTTCGCCAGCGATCAGCGGACCGCGCCAGGCGGAGCCTTCCCCATGAATACGAACGGCGGCGGCCTGTCCTACTGCCATCCCGGTATGTATGGTATCTTTTTGCTGATCGAGGCTACGCGCCAACTGCGGGGGGAGTGTGGACCGCGCCAGGTTCCAGACGCGAAAATTGCGCTGGCGCATGGGACGGGCGGCGTGCTTTCGTCGTCGGCGACGATTATTTTGGGGAGGGACGCATAAGATGGCTGAGCATATTCCGGTCCCTGTGCCTGATGGCGATTCCAGGGTGTTTTGGGAAGGCGTGGCGCAGGGGAAATTGTTGATTCAACGCTGCGATGCCTGCCAACAGTTCATTTTTTACCCACGATTTCTTTGCCCGCACTGTTTCTCTGACTCGCTTGCCTGGGTCGAAGCGCAGGGGACCGGGACGATCTATTCCTATACGGTTGTTCATCGCGCGTTTGGCCCATTTGCCGATCAGGCGCCTTATGTGGTGGCAATCGTTGAGCTGGCGGAAGGGGTGCGCATGATGACCAGGATTACGGGAAGCGAACAGGACGCTGTGCGCATTGGCGCGCCGGTGCGGGTGGTCTTTGTGGAAGCCGATGAGGGCGTGACGCTGCCCTATTTTCAACTAAACTGATGCTCAGCCGGAGTCCTGTTCTTCCTCGCCTAACTCCGTATGCTGAACCACCTGCTTCTGCCTGCCATAGGAGACTTCCCGCACTCCAGGGAGGCCATGCAGACGCTCGGCAAGCTGCGAGAAGCTGTCGGCGCGCCCTCCGTGTAGTTCTAAAATGATGAGGCTTTCGCTTGCCTTCTTGCCTGGTCGAAGCTGAATCTGCCAGATGTCCATCCCGAAGTCGCGCACACTGGCTTCAATGGCGCCAATCGAAGCTTGCTGACGCGAGATGCGAACGGTGAAAGGCGCTATGCGTTTGTGGGCGAACAGACGCTGCTCCACAGGTCTTAGCCCTGAAAGGATGAGGAGTAGAATGCCTGTCGTGATGGCGGCAGGGATATAGAGACCTGCCCCGGCAGCCAGGCCAATAGCAGCAACGGCCCAGATGCTGGCAGCGGTAGTCAGGCCATAGACCGTGTTCTTGCGCAGAATAATAAGCCCCGCGCCCAGAAAGCCAATGCCACTGATGACCTGCGCCGCGATACGCGAAGGGTCTAGCACGATAGTGCGGTCTGCTGTGATGACATCGGTAAAGCCATAGGACGACACGATCATCACCAGCGCCGACGCCGTGGATACCAGGGCATGCGTGCGCAGGCCAGCGCCACGATCCAGGCGCTCGCGCTCGAAACCGATCACAGCGCCTAGAACGGCAGCGGCAAGCAGGCGAAAAATCTCTTGCGCGATCATGATGCGTCTCCTAACTCCTTGCTCGTCTCCTCGCATAAGGCGTTCCAATCGCCCACACGAACTTTACCGGCGAGAAGAGCTTATGCGAGTCTCTCCAGAAACCAGGCGACAAAGCGTTCGGCGTCGACTCCAACGGACGCCTGCACATTGGGCGCGGGCGCGTCAGGGCGCTGGAAGAAGGCTACTGTTTCGCCCAGCGTGAGCGTGCCGTTCAGTTCAACATCCACATAGGCTGGTTCCCACTGAATAAAGTCTGGACGGAATGCGGCTGCCAGGTAGAGGGGATCGTGCAGGCGCAGCACATTATTTCCAAACTTTGGGGCAAAGGCATCGAAGTAATATTCAAGCATCTGCTCGATGCAGCGGGTGATTGGGCTGCCATTCCGGGCAAGCTGGCGTGTCTGCTCGCGGGTAATGACGGTCAGGTTGGTGGCATCGAGCGATACCAGGCGGATCGGCCAGCCTGCCTTGAAGACGATATGGGCGGCGTGCGGGTCGGCGTAGATGTTGAATTCGGCGGCGGGTGTGATGTTGCCAGGTACACGCAAGGCGCCGCCCATGATGACGACCTCGCGGACCTGGGAGACGATGGCTGGCTCGCGCCGCAGTGCCAGCGCCAGATTGGTCAGCGGGCCAATAGGTACAAGCGTCAATTCTCCTGGCGCGGCCAGCACGCGCTCGATGATCAGGTCGGGGGCAGATGGTTTGACGACGTTAATCTGCGGCTCAGGGAGTGTGAGCGTTCCCAGGCCGGTGGGGCCATGCACGTGTTTGGCGTCTACCGGCGAGCGAACCAGGGGCTGGGCGCTGCCGCGAGCCACGGGTATATCGGCGCGTCCGGCGACTTCGAGCAGGCTCAGCGCGTTGCGGGTGGTCAACTCAACCGGGACATTGCCATGTACCGTTGTGATAGCCTCTAGCTGAACCTCTGGCGAAGCCAGCGCCAGAAAGAGCGCCAGGGCATCATCAATGCCTGGGTCGGTATCAAGGAGTATGCGCGGCATCTTTCTCTCTTCTCTCGGAATAGACAACGTTGACGGTATCACAGAACGTGCGTTTCCTTGTGCGAGCGGCTGAAGTCGCGGCCAGGGTCGAAGGTTGCCAGGTTGATAGAGTATGCCTCAAAGGGCGGCAGTAGCTGCGCCTGACCGTTTTTGATGCTGCCGCTGATTAACGCTGCAACCAGCGTTGCTGTGATCGGCGCATGCATCAAGCCATGCCCGGAGAAGCCCGCCGCATGCACCAGGTTAGCCAGGCGCGTATCGAAGCCGATCAGCGGGTTGGCGTCTGGCGTCATGCCATAAAAGCCGGAAGTGGTAGCGACTAATCCGCCTGCGTCTACCAGGCGCGGCGCAAAGGCTGCCGCCTGTTCCAGTACTGCGTAACCGAAGTTTTCAACGCCTTCGCGGTGCGAAAAGCCGGGCCGAATCGCGTCCTGGTCGGCGTCGGTGAAATCTGGCTCTGGCGGGGTTTCGCGCGCCCAGGCCAGCAGCAGCAGTTCGCCCTCCGGGCGCGAGTGCGCGCCCCGGCCCTTGCCCATGCCGTAGATGGTCATGGGTAACTGTCGCCAGCGTTCCTGTTCCATGATCGGCTGCGTCGGCTTCCAGAAATAGAGATAACGCTTTTGGGGCGAAATTGCCAGGTCCATCCCCTGGAGGCGCTTGCTGACTCGCGGCGCCCAGGCGTTGGTGGCGTTAACGATCCAGTCGGCTTCGAGTTTGCCCGCGCTTGTTTGGAGCGCGACAATGCGTTCTCCCTGGATGGCTGCGCCAAGCACCTCTGTCTGTTCGCGTATAGTGACGCCCAATTCCTGCGCCCGGCGGAACCCTTCGCCATAGATCATATCGGGAATGAGAAAGCCATCTTCCGCGCACCAGGCTGCGCCAATCAATCGCTCTGCGTCTAGATGCGGCCAGCGCTCCTGCGCCTGGGTGGGAGTCAGCAGTTCAACCGGATGGCCCAGCCGCCGCTGCATCGCGGCGTCTTTCTGCGCTCGCTGCCAGGCGCTCGCCGCTTCCAGGCGCAAGGCGTGATTTTCCGCCTGCGGCGGGTCTTCATACAGGAAGAGATAGCCATTCTGGCGCATGACGGGATGCCGCCGCTCCGGGGGCGTCTGTAAGTGGTCATGGAAGTGGGCGTACCACCACTCGGAATAGCGCATGCCAATAATGGTCTCTTCCACGCCAAATTGCGCGCGGATGCCCGCCGCCGAGCGCGAGGAGGAGCCGTTTCCTCGTCTGGCTTTTTCAAGAACTGTGACCTGAAATCCTTGCTCGGCAAGTCGGACGGCGCTCAGGGCGGCGGTGGAGCCGCCGCCGATGATGATCACCGAGCCGCTGCGGTTGCGCTGTGGTGAAGCAGAACCAGGCGCCATATTATCTGACTCCCTTTCGGAGAAACGATAGTGTTATGGAAGCCGCTTAGCAGAAGAGCGGCCATGTGGCAAGGAGGCCGTTGTTGTCAGGCGCCGCCAACTGAGGCGATGGTCGGCCATACCTCGCGCAGCACCGCTGCAAACGCGGCGCGCTCCTCTGGCCTGCCGACAGTCACGCGAATACAGCGATTCAGCGGCGATACGCCAGGCACGCGCACGAAGACATCGTGCTCAGCGAGCGCAGCCAGGAGGGCGCTCGCCCGTTCTGGCCCGCCGACATCAAGCGAGACAAAGTTTGTCGCCGATGGGATCGTGGGCAGCCCCAAACTGTGGGCCAGCTTCTCGTAGTCCTGTCGCCCTTTGCTCACCTCTGCCATCACCGCTTGCAGATAGTCGGTATCTTCCAGCGAGGCCAGCGCGCCCGCCTGAGCAACGAGATTCACGCCAAAGTGCAGGCGGATCTTCTCGAAGGCGCTGATGGTTTCGGCGCTGCCGATGGCGTAGCCGATTCTGGCTCCGGCCATGCCGTGTGCTTTCGAGAAGGTGCGCAGGCGCAGCATGCGAGGGTCGTCGGCGTCGATCTGAGCGATGGCCTCGGCTGGAGCAAAATCACTATATGCCTCGTCCAGCAGCAGCAGACAATCATCAGGCAGGCTCTCAAGGAAGGCTTGCAGGTCATGCGCGCTGTGCCAGGAGCCTGTCGGATTATCGGGATTCGCCAGATAGACGAGGCGCGCTTTTACGCGCGAAGCCGCTGCTGCCAGGGCTTGCAGGTCGTTTGTGTTGTTTCGATAGGGCACGCGCTCCAGGCTGCCACCGTAGCCAGCGACGTGGTAGTTGAAGGTAGGGTACGCGCCCAGCGATGTGACTGCCACTTCGCCGTGTTCAAGAAAGGCGCGCACGATCAAACCCAGGAGATCATCAATGCCGCTGCCAACTACGATCTGATCCATGCTGACGCGGTGATGCCTGGCAAGAGCTTCACGCAGGACATAGCTTTCCGGGTCGCCGTACCAGGCAACCTGATCGGCGGCTGCCCGCATCGCTTCTCTGGCGCGCGGCGATGGGCCGAATGTACTTTCGTTGGCCCCCAGCCTGAGCTTGATGGGACGCCCACTCTGGCGCTCCAGGGCTTCGGGCGCGACGAATGGCACAGTTGCAGGCAGTTCGGCGACCAGGCGAGTGAAAGGCGCTCGATTTCTCATGGGCTTGTTATCTCCGCTCCTACATAGTTAGTGCCTAGCTGGCGCTATAATCGGTTTGCCTCTAGTCTACCGCATCCGCTGAGGTTTTGCGAGGCGCGTGTAGGCTTGCGCCGGGCTATATACAAGTTCGCTGGCGGCTGGAGGCTGGCGGACTTGTGCATGACTCCTCGTAATTATGGGGTTGCAAGGCGGTGCAGTTTAAGGTAAGCTGTGTGAGGTCATTGATACTCCTAACCTGCTCCGTATCTCTGCGCCATTCTCGGTTTCCAGAGGGTATATGACGTTCCTCTTCAATCCTCATTCGTTTAATAAAATGATGCCGGGTTTAGTTGTTGAAGGTTGAATACACATACTCGACCCTCTAGCGCCATCACCACATGAAAGGAGCCGTCCTTGCCTGTTCTTGGGAGGGGAAGGGCAGGACAAGCACACAAACCGATGAACAAGCATTTGTATCTCACATCATCAGAAGTGGTGCAGGAGGCGCCCGCTGGCCTCAAGGTCGGCCCGACGGAGGCTCTTGTCAGCCGCGTAATCATTGGCGAACGTGTACGCCAGGCTCGTATTGCAGCCAATATGACTCAGCAAGAGCTTGCTGGAGAGACCTATTCTAAAAGCTATATTTCTGCTGTGGAGCGTGGCAAAATGACCCCATCCTTCCAGGCGCTGCGTATTCTGGCAGACCGACTGGGCCGATCCCTTTCGTTCTTTTTTGGCGAGGGCGAGGCGCCCCTGGGAACACCAGCGGAGAGCGGCGCGGCAACGGGCGTCTTACCGGATGGGGAACGACAGCGGCGCGAAGAGAGAGCCAAGCAGATGCTGAAAGAGGCGGAGGAATGGCTCGTGAAGAGTCAGCCAGACAAAGCTCTGGAGGCGCTGCATGTATCGGCGGATGCGCCACCAGCCGATCTTCCCACCTATGAGCAGCCACGCTGGTATCGGCTGGCTGGCTGGGCATCGCTTCTCGCGCGGAAGTTTCCAGAAGCGATAAACTGGCTGGAGAGCGGATTAGGTCTGGTTGAGACGTTGCGCACTCAGGCTCCATCGGCTCAGAAGGCGCAGCTTGGTGAGATGGCTGAGAGGATGCGGGAACTCCTGGGCGGGTGTTATTATGACCAGGGCCAACCAGCCAGGGCGCTGGAACACCATCTTCAGTGCCTGATCGCAATCACCGATGGGGTGGTGACTGATCCAGAACTGAAGCTGCTGATCTATAAAGCATTGGGCAATGACAACATGGTGCTGGGCCGGCATGACGAGGCCATCCTCTTTTATCAGCGAGCGTGCAAGCTGGCTGAAGATATGAATGAACCCCGCCAACGAGGACTGGCCTATTGGGGGCTGGGCTTGACCTACAAGGCGAGTGGTGATCTGTTCCGCGCCAAGAACGCTTTTGGCGAAGCACTGAGCATCTTTGGCGAATTGGAAGACACGTTGCTGACGTCGCGGCTACACGCGGTGTTGGGGGTGGTGTTGATCGAACTCAAAGAGTATAAAGCAGCCGAGCAGCATCTTCGGCTGGCTCTGGAAGCTGCCGAGCGTATCAACGATGCCTATGCTCGTCAAGTGGCGCTGGGAAACGTTGCTATCTTGCGCCTGGCGCAAAGCAATCCTGATGAGGCGATCAAAGCTGCCCAAGAGGGGCTGAGTGCGGTAAGCCAGAGCAAAGACCCCCGAATCGAGGGGCAAATCTATCAGACGTTGGCCGAGGCATACGAAGCCAGGCAAGATGTCTCAGCGGCGGGACAGGCATACAAAGATGCGATTACCACTCTGGCGCAGACCGAGGATGGCGAGTTCATTGGCCGGGTCCATGATCGCTATGGAAGCTTCCTGGCCTCGCAGGGGCGATTTGAGGAAGCCTATGAGCAGATAGGTCTTGCCCAGGCGGTTCTGGCCCGGAAAACGGCCATCGGGACGGGTGAATCTGCTTAATTCCGGCGGGCGGCCCCAGTTGTAGCGCACACCCGCCCTCTTCTTCCCACACCGGCTATCCCTGGATGCGCTCTGGAGAACTCTCTCCAGGCGCGCATCAACTTTGTTCTTCGCTCATCCGCTGCGCTGCCTGAAAGGAGGTGTATGCGCTGCTGGCCTCAGCAGCTTCGTATCCAACCGAGCGATGTAACCATCCAGAACATACCTGCTGTGCTGGCGCGTATCGTGTTTGTTGGCGCCAGCAAGAGAGGGGAAGTTATTATGTCATCGAATCTATCCAGAACAGTCAGTGCTGGCGCAGTGATCGCGCGCCAGGATCGGATTCAGGTCTGGTCGCTTCCCTACCTATTCGTCATCGTCATTGGTCTTGGTTTCCTATTCACGTTCTATGACATCTTCGACATCAACGTGTCTTTCATCCAGACCTGTGTGCAGATCGTACCCAATTGCGTGCCGGGTGGGCCGCCAGGCTCTGTTGTGGCGTCAGATAAGCTGGGCTTGCCGGTCCTGTGGAATCTTATTGGCTATGTTGTGGGGGCGCTCATTCTCAGCCCGCTGGCAGATCGCTTCGGACGACGAGATATGCTGCTTGTGACGATGCTTCTGACTGGCATTGGTTCTGTGTTTACCGCGTTCGTGAACGATTATACGATGTTCATCGTTGCGCGCACGCTGACCGGCATTGGTATCGGCGCTGACCTGGCGATTGTCAACACCTATATCAATGAGGTGGCCCCCCGCTATGGACGGGCCAGGTATACCTCGCTGATTTTCATTATGTCGTCGTTGGGGGCATTGGTTGCGGTCTGGCTTGGGCTGCTTCTGACGACTCCTCCAGAATCATTTCCGCTGGGCCTCTCTTTTGCCCTGGCAGGCGAGGCGTTCCAGGGGCCGGGGTGGCGCATCATGTACGGTATTGGCGGCGCACTGGCGTTGATTGGTGTGCTGCTGCGGTTCCAGCTTCCTGAGTCGCCGCGCTGGCTGATTTCGCAGGGACGCATTGAAGACGCCGATGCCGTCGTTCGACGAATGGAAGCCCGCGCGTCCCAACGGAACCCGCTGCCCAAGGCAATGGATGAGTTGCCAACGCCACCACAGATAAAAGGTATCCCCTATACCCAGATCTTTAGCAACGCGCTCTACCTGCGGCGCACCATCCTCTTGTTCCTGGTCTGGTTCATCGGCTACGTGACGGTCTACTCGTTTGGCGCTGGCTTTACCACGATCCTGGCGTCGTTGCACTATCCGCCGCCTGAAGCCGGCCTGATTGTGGCTGTGGGGGTCATCGGATTTGTCATCTCCGCTGTCTTTGCCTACTTCTTTAGCGAGCGCCTGGAGCGGAAACTCTGGCTGCCCATTGCCGCAGTTCTCACGGTGCTTGGTGGTGTGCTGGTTGCCGCAGCGGGCCAATTCTCGGCGTCCTCGCCAACTGCGGCCCCGGTTATGGCCTTTATCGGCGCGATGATCGTGTTTTTTGGCTTTAACATCTGGGTTCCGATGACCTATTCCTGGTCAACCGAGAATTATCCAACCCGCGCGCGGACTACCGGCTTTGGATTGGTGGACGGCATCGGACATCTTGGCGGCAGTGTGGGGTTGCTGATTATTGCGCCCCTCATTCCAGGGCTTGGTGCCATGCAATCGTTCCTGTTGATTAGCGCGTTCCTGGTTGTCGCAGCCCTGATCGCCCAATTTGGCATTGATACTCGTGGCAAGCGGTTGGATATTGTCTCTCCGTAATGGCGCATGTAGCGTTCATCGGGGCTGAGTCGTCGAGGCTGTGAAATACAGGTGAGAACCCTGGATGCCCTACAGGTATGCGGGGTTTTCGCCTGTGCAGCATAGTTAGCGTTGCCCATAGGCGAGGTAGAATGGGAGGAAGCACTGCGCCTGGCTGAGCGAGATGTAACTGCGGGCGCTGGCGAGCGCCTGATCATACTGTTTAGGAGTGGCGATGCCTTGCATGACCACCAGCGCCCGCAGGCTCTCGATCATGGCTATGGCATCAACGGAGGTCATCTGGCCGATGCGTCCGCCATAGCGGCCTACGGGAAATTTGATGTCTTGCGTTACTATGTTCCGCGCCCTGGCGTCGTAGAGGAATTTGCCGATCTGCGCGCCAAGATGCAGATCAATGCCGCGATGTTGGCTCCCTTCGTTTGCCCAGCGCGACAGGGCTTCCAGCGCCGGGCCGCCATTTTTGGGCAGATCACCTTCTACTAATTCGATCCAGCCGCCAGGACGAGTGACACGTACCAGTTCACGAACAGCAAAAGACCAGCGATTTGCCGGGATTGCCATGAACAGCAGGCGCATATGTACAACATCAAAACTGGCAGTGGCAAACGGCAAACCGTCAAGAAGGTTGCCAGGCGTGAATAGATAGTTATCTGGTAAGTATTCTGCGGCAGACCCAGTAAGCGTATCAGGAGGAACAATATCAAGGCCAATGACATTGGCTCTGGGAAATTGTCTTGCTAATTCAATAGCCCAGCGCCCGGTGCCACAGCCCACGTCCAGAATGCTGCCCGGTTGGGTAATGGGCGCCGCGTAATTAGCGCCCAGGGCATGATGGAGCAAAAAGTGTTGGAAGTCGAGGCGGTTGATCTCTTGCTCGTCTTTTGGCAGAATATCGGGAATATCCGCCATCAGGCGACGGCCCCCGACTTCGATAAAGGCATGCCCCTCTTCATCAACGGTGACGTGGTGAAACTTGCCAGTTTTCGGAGAGCCGCCCAGGATAAAAAAGCCGCGCCCTTCCGAATTCACCGACTCATCGGCGACTCCGCCAGGCAAGAAGAACTCGCGCCCTTCTGAATCTCTGGCATTGGTATGGGGGCCTTGCGCGTTGTTGTCATCCCCAGCGTCTTGATTACCCCGCCTGAACCATTTCATGACCCTTTCCTCTCCCTCCCTTGACTGCTGTAGGGTTCCACCAATTATCGGGGGCTGCCACCTGTAGCGCCGCCGTCCCGGCGGCTGGACGCTGCGCCAGGGCGAGCGTTCGCCCTCCGGGCCACGGCGCCAGCAGGCCAACGCTGGCCGCCGGGACGGCGGCGCTACAAGTGGCCCCGCTTTTTGGCAGAACCTGCTGTAGGGCTGCACTATGCAAGAATCCTGAAAAGGGGTATGATCGGTCGTTCCATCGAGAGATAACTTTCTACGCCCCTATACACCTGTTATAGCTTATCAAGCCTGTCAAGTCCCTTGCTTTGCGCGGCTACTCTTGACAAACTTTGCAGGCAAGAGGTATGGTTATAGAGCAGAGGGCCACAGCAACAGCCACAATCTGCGCTGTCTGCGGTCTCTGGCAGATAACGTGACCTTCGGGGCAGGGTGAAATCCCCGACCGGCGGTATGGCGTCCGCTCAGATGGCTGACGCCAAGCCCGCGAGCCGCGCTTCTGCGTGGCAGATCCGGTGTGAGGCCGGAGCCGACAGTTACAGTCTGGATGGGAGAAGGTCGAATCGTGAGCGCACGCCCGTATCAGGGCTGTGCGCTGGCGTGTTCTCCTGCGTGCCGCCCCAGGTCGGTAATGTCGGCTGAGGCGGTTTTCTTTATGCGCCTCCTCAGCCGGATACTCCGAGGAGGCTTGCAATGGGTATCAGGTCTATTTCACCCCCCAAACCGCCTGCTGACGCGCTTGGCCCGCCGGGACGCCAGGCGGCTCGTCCGGCGGATGTATCTCCCTCGCCTCTCACATCGCTGACCAACGAAAGGCGCTTCACCAGCCGCTCGCGCCGCTTGCGCCGCTTGCGCGACAGTCGAAGCCTGGGTATTCTCGCGCCGGTTCTGCTGGGCATTGCGCTGCTGATCGCGTGGCAGGTTGTCGTGCAGACTGGCATGGTGTCGGCGTTCTTCCTGCCTCTGCCAGCGGATGTGCTGCGTTCGTTGTGGGGTTTGCTGACCAGCGATTCCTTGCTGAGCTACGCGCAGACAACGTTGATCGAGAGCCTGGGCGGTTGCGCGCTCGGCGCTCTGGTGGCGCTGCCGCTGGGCTATGCCATTGTGCATAGCCGCCTGGCGGCGAGCGCGATCCAGCCTTATCTGGCGGCAAGCCAGGCGATGCCAGCCATCGCTATTGCGCCGCTGATTGCGCTCTGGATGGGCTATGGTCTCTCGCCTGTAATAGCGTTGTGCGCGCTGATCGTGTTCTTCCCGATGGTGATTACGACGGTGCTGGGGCTACGCCTGCTGGACCGCGATGTGCTTGACGCCGCGCGCACCGAAGGCGCTGGCTGGTGGGCGCTGCTGCGGTATATCGAGTTTCCCCTGGCCTTGCCCAGTATTCTTGCCGGGGTGCGCACCAGTCTGACGCTCTCGATTACCGGCGCGGTGGTTGGCGAATTCGTCCTTGGCACGCCGGGGCTTGGAGAGTTGTTGCTCGTTGAGCGCAGTTATGCTGATCCTGCCGGAGTTTTTGCAACGCTGCTGACGCTGGCGCTGCTGGCCGCCCTGCTCTATGGGCTGGCGCGGCTGCTGGAGCGTCGGCTTTCATATGTGGAGGCTTGATAACGTTTTATGCGTCATATTTCTGTGTTTCGACTCCGGCTGCGCGCAGCCGGAGTGCTGCTGCTGGCTTCGCTGGCGCTGACGTTTTTCGCGGCCTGTGGCCCGACGGGCGCAAGCGGACCGCCGCATCATCTGACGGTTGGCCTGACCTATATTCCCGACATCCAGTTCGCGCCTTTCTATGTGGCTGATTCGCTTGGCTACTACAAGGATGCCGGGCTAAGTGTGACGCTGCGCCATCATGCGTTTGCAGAGGATGAGTTTGGCGCCGTTTCTACCGGCAAAGAGGACGCTGTTTTTGGCGGCGGCGATGAGATGCTTCAGGCGCGCGACCATAACATACCGCTCGTTTACGTGGCAAACGTCTATGCCAAATATCCGGTGGCGCTGATTGTGCCTGCGGATTCGCCGATTCAGACGGCGGCGGATTTGCGCGGTCACACGATTGGTACGCCTGGGCCATACGGCGAGACGTATTTTGGTTTGCTGGCGCTGCTGCAAAGCGCCGGGCTGAGCAAGTCTGATGTGACCATTCAGAATATCGGCTTTACTCAGCAGGCGGCGCTGCTAGGGCATAAAGTGGATGCTGTGATGGGCTATGTCAATAATGAGCCAATCCATTTCCAGCAGGCGAACTTTGCGGTGCGCACGCTGTCGCTGGCGGATGTGGTTTCGCAGTTGCCGCTGGTGTCGAATGGGCTGGGCGCGTTACAGAGCGAGCTTGATGCGCATGGCGACGACATCAAAGCGCTGGTGGCGGCGACGCTGCGTGGGGTGGAGTATACTGTTGCGCATCCTCAGCAGGCGCTTGATATAAGCAAGAAGCAAGTGCCAGGGCTGAGCGATCCAAAGAACGCGGCTACTGCGCTGGCGGTGCTGCAAGCGACCCTGCCCCTCTGGGAAAGCAGCGGAACCAGAGCTGGCTATAATGATCCGAAGACCTGGCAGGCGATGGCGAGCTTTATGCCAGCCTATGGGCTGCTCAGCGGCTCGCCTGATGTGAGCAAAGCCTATAGCAACGCTTACCTGCCTTAGAGTCAGGCGCTTGGGACATGAGGCATCCCGCATTCTTTCTTGCCAGGCAGGTGTTCTGTAAAAGTATTCGGCTCCTTTGAGGGCAGGGTCGCTCGCGCGTCCCTTCCAGGTGGCTAGCCGCTAGCCGCCTGGAAGGCGGCGCTACAAGTTCCTTCCTCTCGCACCCCCCTTGCAAGCACATCCAATCGGTGTTACTATCGGCAACGGAAGGGTTTATCCCAGTTGTATGCCGCCTCACGCTGTAGAGTCAGGCGCCAAGCCTGGCAATGCAGCCTGGTAGAAGACGAAGGAGATTGCTATGGCAAAAGAGCCGATTGTTGTTGCCCATGAGTTGGTGGAACATCTGACGGTCACGATCAATGAATTGCCCTCCCATATGCCCAAAGAAGAGACCCCAAAGTTCCATAAGAACGCGCATCATTTGCTTGAGGATTTGAAACTGGGCTGCTGGCTTTGCCAATTCCAGCGGCGCCCGCTTGGTACGGGGCCGTTGGAAGTCCATCATATGATCGAATGGACAGAGTGGAGCGATGTTGATTCAGAGTTGGCAACAAAACTCCTGGGCTGCTTTATCCTTCACAAGTATTCCGGCCAGCCGGTGCATGATCCTGATGATCTGGCGAATCTGGTGGTGCTGCACGAGTCCTGCCATCGTGGGCTGCCGGGCCAGGCAAAGATGTCGGGAGCGCATACCACGCCGATGCCTATCTGGTTTGCGCAGGGCGCGGCTAAAGATGGCGTGGAGATTGCAGGCGATGTTGACCACCTGCTTGATCGCATGGGCGCAGGCAGTAAAGCCGCGCAGCCAGAAGTCACAGAAACAACTGTGGGGCATGAGGTGGTTGAACAATTCACTGTGGTGGTGGATGATCCGGCGCACCCTCAGCGGAAAGAGACGGAGAAGTTTCGCGCCAATCGTGAGAAGCTGCTGAAAGAGGCAGGGTTCTGCTGGCTCTGCCAGTTTCATCATCACCCGCAAGGCCGAGGGCCGCTGGAAGCGCATCACCTGGTGGAGTGGAGCGAGTGGAACGATGCCGACCCGGCGCGGGTGACAAAGATGACCAGCCTCATCAAAGCCAATCCATATTCTGGTCAGCCGGTCAATGATCCTGACGATATTGCCAATTTGATGCTGCTCCACGAGACCTGCCATATCGGCAAGCCGGGCAAGGCTGCGATGTCGGGCATTCACTTTACGCCGATGCCCATCTGGCTGGCGCAGGGCGCGGCCAAGACGGGTTTTTCTATTACGAAAGATGTCGGCCATGTGTTGAAAAAATTGGGATCACTACATCTTGTGCCTGTCTCGACGCCTGCCCCGGCTGCTTCAGCCCCACCAGCGGAGCATCGGCGCCACCGCTTAGCCGAGCATCGTCACGGCTTTACTCTTTTCGGGATTCATTTCGGGTAGCGGGAGGTATACCGCCAAATCCGCCTGACTGCTCGCGGCATTCAGGCGGATTTGGTATCAGCCAGCGGTCTGCTGCACAGCAGTAACCAGGAGCGGCGCCAGAACGGCTACATCGGGCGTTCCCCAGCCGGTTGCCAGATCCCAGCCTGGACTTGCCGGAAACCCTGAGACGCCCCGCGCGCTGTTATCGCCGTCGGTAATGTCGTGGAACCCTTTGCCAGCCAGTTGATAGAGGGCGGGATTCAAGAATCCTAAAGGCTCGCCAGCCATCTGATTGGCAATGGCAATGACTCCTGCCCATTGTGGCGAACTGGCGCTCGTTCCGGCAACGGGAATCCAGCCGCTCGAATTGCCCGCGAAGGACTGATAAACGGGAAAGTTGCCAGCCGCGCCCCAGGAGACATCAGGGATAGCTCGCTTGCCGTTCAGATCGCCCTGGTTGGGGAGGTTTTTCTGCCAGTCGGGCTGGGTATAGAACTGGCTGATGCCACCGCCGCCTGCTCCAGTATCATCGTTCCAGACACTCTCGCTCCCAAAATGGCCCGCCTTATCTTTCAAGGAAGGCTCGGTGCCGCCAATGGCTGTGACCAGAGGGTCAGAGGCGGGCCAGCCAACTGCCCGGAAATTATAGGTTTTTGACGTATCGCAAGTTGCGTCAGTCGCGCCATCGTCACCTGATGAAGCAAGCATCGTGATATGTTCGGTCACTGCTCGTTGAAATACCTTCTGGTCGTATTCCCTGAGCAAATCTTCGCCATTCCCCAGGTTTTCGTTGCAGGCGTCGCCGACAAGCGTTGCCTCTGTGGCCCCGAAGCTCATGGTGAACACCTGGCCCAGGTGGTGGTCCATTGCGTAGATGGAAAGTTGCTCGAACTCAGGAAATCCCTGAACGCCCTCAGTCTCATCTACCGGGCTGACCAGCAGGACAATATTCGCCTCCGGGGCAATTGCGTGAGACCACTCTACATCGAGGGTGGTTTCTACGGCCCAGCCAGAATTAAACGATGGTTGGCCGAGGGGGGCGATGACATCAAACTTTGGGGGATCAGGCAGCCCGAAGGTCTGGTCAAAGGTGTGTAAGTCCTGCTTAATAGTTGGGCTGCCAAACGAGTCAATAATAACGATAGTTTGCCCCTTGCCGGTGAACCCCTGGGCATAGAGCGGGTTCAGATTATAAAAGGTCTGTACCTGCTCCGGGCTAAAGCATCCACCCGCTGCTGCCACGATACTACAATCATTGAGGATACGAGCCGCCTGTGGGCCAGGCTTGAAGGGGCTGCCTGCCTGTGATGGCGAGGTAGAGCTGGTTGGCGCGGGTGTTTTTGTGCCCTCAGACACAGGGGTGTTGAGGGCGCATGAAGAGAGGGCGAGCAGCCCTGCCAGCAGCGCCATGATTTGCCAGGGAGTAGAGAAAAAAAACCGCCTGACGGGTAGAGGATTCCAAACGATCATGAACAGTCGGGCACTCTCACCTGCCGCGTTTCCAGCGGCGGCAGATCGCCCTACCCCTTTCTTCTCAACGGTGGTTCGTAGCGCGCTTGACCCCTATGCGGCTGGTAGCGCAAACTCGCTAACAGCATAGCATAAGAGGCCAAACTCTGTGTGTAGCCTACCCCACACGAATGGCCCCTCGCAAGAAGGCGCCCCTGATTTCTTTGCGCCTAGCTGTGTCTGGCATAGATATGATGGGTTATGCGCGTTTTAAGGCTGCCCGCACGTCATCAAGCGTGGGGGCGATGGAGAATGGTTGACCGACTGAGCGCCGCGCGCCCTTGATGTCTTTGAGGCCGTTGCCGGTGGCGACTACGATTACTCGCTCACGTGGCCCAATCAGGCCAGATTCGCGCGCGGCGATCACGCCTGCCAGCGAGGTCACACCGGCTGGTTCGGCAAAGACGCCGGTGGCGCGCGCCAGGCGCGGAATAGCCGACAGGATGGCCTCGTCGCTCACCTGTACATATGCGCCGCCTGATGCCTGGACAGCGCGCAACGCTTTGGCGCTGTTACGCGGCTGGCCCACAGCGATGCTATCGGCCAGCGTGTTCGCCGTCACGGGCTGCAACGGCTCGCCGGTGCGGAAGCACTCATAGATGGGCGCAGCGCCTTCAGCCTGGACGCCCAGCAGCCGGGGCAGGTGGCTGAGTACGCCGAGCTTCTGCATCTCTACCAGACCTTTCCAGATACCCGCGATGGTGCAGCCGTCGCCCACCGCTACCGCCAGCCAATCGGCCATATGGTCCTGAAGTTGTTCGCCGACCTCCAGCCCACAGGTCTTTTTGCCTTCCACCAGATAGGCATTGATGGCGCAGTTGCGATTGTACCAGCCGAACTCGGCAGCGGCGTCCATCGCCAGATAGTATGCCTGGTCGTAGGAGCCGCGAACGGTAAAGACGGTTGCGCCATAGACCAGTAGCTGCGTGACTTTGGCCTCTGGCGCGGTTTCGGGAACGAAGATAAAGGCGCGCAGCCCCATGTTTGCCGCAAAGCCTGCCAGCGATGAGGCCGCGTTGCCAGTGGAAGCGACGCTGATAGTATCGCGCCCCAATTCAGCCGCTTTAGTGACGCCAATGGCTGAGGCGCGGTCCTTGAATGAGCCGGTGGGGTTGCGGGTATCGTCTTTGATGAGCAGGCCGCTCAGGCCAAGCTCGCGGGCGAACTGCGGGACATCGTAAATGGGGGTCATGCCCAGTTGCAGCGTTGGCAGCCGGGCATTGCGTCCGATTGGCAAGACCGGCAGATAGCGCCAGATGTTTTGCCGCCTATCATTTGCCAGCGTCTCTTTATTTAACTCGCGTCGGGCCAGGTCATAGTCATACTCAACGTCAAGGATGCCTGCCATGCCGCAAGTCGGGCAGGTATAGAGATCGGGGCGTTCTTCATAGTGCGCGCCGCACTTGACACAGCGCAGCCCGGTCACGTTAGTTCTGGTCTCAATCATCGCTTGCCTCTTTTTCTAGAGGGTTGCTCTTTTCAGGAAATGGCCTTGTCCGGCATGCCCGATAAAAGCGCCCTCTTCGACAATCACTTGCCCACGCAGCAAGACGGTGCGTACCGAACCTTTGATGCGCGTGCCTTCATACGGGTTGTAATCAACGTGCATATGATGGGAAGCTGCGCTCAAAACCTCTTCGCGGTTGGGGTCGAAGAGCGCCAGGTCGGCGTCGCTGCCGACGGCAATGGTCCCTTTGCGTGGATAGAGGCCAAAGAGTTTGGCCGGTCTGGTTGCTACCAGATCAACGAAGTGTTGTAGGTCGAAGCGCTTGCCACCGACGCCGCCGCTGTAGATCAACCCCACGCGCGTCTCAATCCCTGGCAGGCCGTTGGGAATCTTCGTAAAGTCGTCGCGCCCAAGGTCTTTCTGGCCTTTGAAGAAGAACGGGCAGTGATCGGTGGAGACGGCATCGAGATCACCACGTTCTAAAGCGGCCCAGAGCGCCGCGCTGTCCGTCTGTTTGCGCAGCGGTGGTGTGCAGACGTATTTCGCCGCCTCAAAATCCGGCAGGTCGTATTTTTCTTCGGAGAGGAAGAGGTACTGCGGGCAGGTCTCCGCCCAGACAGGTTCGCCGCGCGCGCGTGCCTCGATGATCTTGTTCAGGGCTGCCGCGCAGCTCACATGAACGATATAGACCGGCGCGCCCGCCAGTTTCGCCAGCGCAATGGCTCGCTCGGTGGCTTCGCCCTCCAGCAGCGCCGGGCGAGTATGGGCATGGTGCGCCGGTCCGGTTTGTCCAGCGGCTACGGCCTCGCGGACCAGTAGATCAATCACACAGCCATTCTCTGCATGGACGCAGACCAGCGCGCCCAGGTCTGCCGAGCGGCGCAGCACCTTATAGATAGTTTCGTCATCAACCATGAAGGTGTTCGGGTAGGCCATCAGCAGCTTGAAGCTCGTGACGCCTTCGCGTATCATATCGGCCAGCGCCCTTTCCGGCGCGCTCATCAGATCGGTGATAGTGATATGAAAGCCGTAATCAATGGCGGCTTTGCCCTGCGCCTTGGCGTGCCAGGTTTCCAGCGCGTAAGCCAGCGTTTGCCCGCGATACTGGTTGGCAAAGTCAATGATCGTGGTCGTGCCGCCGCAGGCCGCCGCAATTGTGCCGGTCTCGAAATCATCTGAGGAGTTGGTGAGGGGCAGCGGCAAATCCAGATGGGTATGTACATCCACCGCGCCAGGGAAGACATATTTGCCCGCCGCGTTGATCACGTGGACACCTTCGGCAAAGGCGCTCAAGTCCTGGCCGATGGCGGCAATGCGTTCGCCATCGATCAGGATGTCTGCGGTATAGTCATCGGAGGCTGTCACTAGATGGCCTCCGCGAATCAGCGTTTGGGACATTGCCGCGCTCCTCCTCTGCTGCTCATGAAAGATGGACAGGCTTTAGATCACCGGCCATCTCGGCTTCAGTTCAATGCCTGCGCGCTGGTAAAGCGTCGGCGCATGCTCGCGTGCCTCAACTTTAACGCGCTCTTCGTCCAGCGTCAGCAACTGCTGGCCGCGCACAATCCATTTGCCATCAATCATGACCGAATCCACTTCGCCGCCTGTTGCCGCATAGACTAATGTGGAGACAGGGTTCATGTTGGGCGTGGTGTGTAGCCGGTCCAGATCAATGACGACCAGATCAGCCTTCTTGCCAACCTCCAGTGAACCGATGTCGTCGGCCATGCCAACGGCTTTCGCTCCGTTGATGGTCGCCATCTCCAGCACCGTTTCGGCTGGTACGGTCAGCGGGTCGAGCGAGATGCCTTTGTGCAGAATAGCCGCCAGTTTCATCTCGCGGATCAGATCATAGTCGTTGTTGCTTGGGCCGCCATCGCAGCCCAGCGCGACATTGACGCCGGTTGTCAGCATTTGCGGAACCTTGCAGACGCCGGAGGCCAGTTTGCTATTAGAAGAGGGATTGTGCGAGACATGCGTGCCAGTACGCGCCAGCTTTTCCAGTTCCGGCTGGGTGAGCCAGACCATATGCACCAGCACGACATCTGGCCCCAGCAGGCCCACACTTTCGGCGAAATCAACGGGCGTCAGGCCATAGGTTTCGTTGAGGTAGATTTTGTCAGCCTCCACTTCGGCAAGGTGCATGGTGATGCCCATGCCGCGCTTGCGCGCTTCTCCGACCATCTCGCGGTAGAGTTCGGGCGTCACACCTCCGGGCGTGCGCGGGCCGAACCAGACGCGAATGCGCCCATCAGCCTTGTTGTGCCACTGGTCGTACATCTTGAGCGTGCCCAGCAGGCTTTGCTCGCGGGTTTCGCGCATGCCAGGGTACATCGAGTTGTTTTGCGTGGCGTATGTTCCGATGTCCATGACGATTTTGCCCAGGCAGGCGCGGATGCCGCTGTCGCGCACAACTTCAGCAATGCCGCTGTAACCGTAGCGATCAGCCAGACCGGACTCAAGGAAGGTGGTCGTACCCGATTTGAGCATCTCAGCTATGCACAACTGGGCGCTGACTCGGCCATCATCTTCAGTAAAATTGCCCTGAAGTACCCAGACGCGATCACAGAGCCATTCGATCAGCGCCATATCATCGGCGCAGCCGCGAATGAGCGCCTGCGCCAGATGTACGTGGGTATCCACCAATCCAGGGATGATGAGCTTGCCGCCCAGGTCCGCGCGATCTTCAGCCGGGTAGCGTTCAATCAGTTCCGCCGCTTTGCCTATGGCCGCGATACGGTCTTGCTGGATGACCAGCGCGCCGTCGGTGATGATGCGGCGCTGCGGGTCCATGCTGATGATAGTCGTATGGTACAGGAGCATGGTTTCTCCTTTTTGTGCTTGCTCTTGTTCCCAAGAGGGCTAGGCCGGGCGTTTCAATGTCCAGAACAGCCAGTTGGAAACGCCCACGCAACTGACAACTTCCCATCCAGCGCCGCCAAGCTGGGTCAACGCCATGACCACTTCGGGGTAGCTGCCTGAATGAAGATTTTCGCTACCATCCGGCATATTTACACGAATGGACCGCACATCCCATAGCCATTCTACCGTACAGTATTGCCATTGTTGCATTGAAAACCCTCCAGGGCCGGTTTTGCTCGCTTGCCAGACCAATTGTTTCTGAGCAGGAACGGGTTAGCGTCCCCCCATTGTCAGCGCCATAATCGCGTTCTGGACATGCATACGGTTTTCGGCCTGATCGTAAACGACTGATTGTGGGCCATCAATCACCGCGTCGGTTACTTCCACACCGCGATCAGCCGGGAGGCAGTGCATATAGATCGCGTCTGCCTGGGCCAGGCGCATGCGGCGTTCGTCGCAAATCCAATTAGCGTAACGCTTGATGGCCTCAGCCGACGCTTGCGGGTCGGGAATGGAATAGAGCGGCCCCCAACTCTTGGGATAGACAACATCAGCGCCGACGAAGGCTTCATCCATATCGTTGACGATCTTGAAGCTGCCGCCGCTTCTGCGCGCGTTTTCCTCAGCGTCTTGCAGGATTTCCGGCATCAGCTCAAAGCCAGGGGGATGCGCCAGGGTAACATCCGCGCCAAATTGAGAGAAAAGCTGCACTACCGAGACCGGCAGCGAGAGCGGTTTGGTATAGCTCTTGGCGTAGGCCCAGGACATCACCACTTTTTTCCCACGCAGATCGTGGCCCTTCTTCTCGCGCACTGTCATCAGATCGGCCATTGCCTGGCAGGGGTGAAACCAGTCGCACTGCATGTTAATAACCGGAATAGGAGCGTGTTCGGCTACTGCCCGTAGATACTGGTTGCCTTCGCCCCAATCGCAGTGGCGAATGGCAATGCCATGCCCGTAGGAGCCGAGAATCTTGCCAATTTCTTTCGGCGTGTCGCCATGCGAGATTTGCATTTTGTCTGGCTCTAGAAAGATGGCATGGCCGCCCAGGCGAGTCATGCCCGCCTCAAAGGAATTACGAGTGCGCGTGGAGGAGAAGAAGAAGAGCATGAAAAGCGTCTTATCGCGTAGATAGGGTGTTGGCTCATCGAGCGCCCACTTCATCTTGAGATCGTCTGCCAGTTGCAGGACGGTTTCCTGTTCTTCTTTCGTCCATTCCTGGGTACTGATAAAATCTTTGCCGCGCAGGTTGGTTTTCATCGTTTACTATCCTTCTGTGCCTGATCTTATGGTGTTATATGGGATGCTTTCTTGATATAGGCCGGTAGCTCGGCGCCATCTGGCAGAATCCAGGTGCCGGTTTCGCCTGTCAGGGCGCGCTCGATACTTTCCGGCGTGGTAATCAGCGCGGCTTTGCCGCCGCGTTCCAGATATTCCAGGGCGGCCTGCACCTTTGGCCCCATGCTGCCTTTGGCGAACTGACCTTCGCCGAAGTAGTGCTTTGCCTCTGAGGCCGAAAGCCTATCCAGATCGCGCTGGTCCGGCTTGCGGTAGTTCAGGGCGATCTTTTCAACGGCAGTGGAGATTAAGAGCAGATCGGCTTTGAGGGATGAGGCGAGCAGGCTGGAAGCCAGGTCTTTATCAATGACCGCTTCGATGCCACGCAGATTGCCCGCTTCGTTGCGGACGACGGGAATGCCACCGCCACCAACGGCCACGACGATAAAGTGGTTCTCGATCATGGTCTGGATGGCAGCTTGCTCGATAATCTCTTTTGGTCGCGGGGAAGCAACGACGCGCCGCCAGCCGCGCCCGGCGTCTTCAGCCATCGCCCAGCCATCTTTGGCCTGAAGGTTCTTTGCCTGCTCTTCGGTATAGAATGGCCCAATGGGCTTGCTGGGTCGCTGGATGGCAGGGTCATTAGCCTCAACCAGCACCTGTGTCACCAGAGTAACAGCCTGGCGGTTGATGCCGCGCCTACGAAACTCGTTGTGCAACGCCAGTTGAATCATATAGCCAATAGCGCCCTGTGTATCGGCGCCGCAGGAATCCAGCGGGACCGGATGAAGCTGATGCCGCGATAGCTCGGAACGAAGCAGGATGAAGCCAACCTGTGGGCCGTTGCCATGCGTGATAACGACATTCCAGCCCTGCCCAATCATCGCAGCAATATGGGCGGCTGTTTCGCATACGGCGTTCCACTGATCCGGTACGGTCTGATGGGCGCTGTCTTTAATCAGCGAATTGCCTCCGATGGCTACCACTGCAAGCTGTGTCATAACGACAACCTCTTTAGGAGAACGTAGTATTTTTATCCCCGCCCCATTTCGCTTACTACCAGCGGTAAGGCTGCGTAAAAATCAGCGCACTGCGTCACTTCTTCGATAGGTACCTGATCGAGAACGGTGTGGGCGAAGGTTTCGATGCCAGGGCCAAAGCCAACCGAGGGTATGCCCGCTTTGCCCATCCAGTAGGTGGCGTTGGTGGAGAAGACCCACTTGCTGACGGGGGCCGCTTTGCCATAGACGGCTCTGGTCGTCTCTTTGGCCGCTTGAATGAGCAGATGCTCTTCGTGGAGCGACCAGGCAGGATAGACCTTTTCCACCGGAAACGTGAAGTCGGTATAGCTCGGCTCCTCGTACATGGGGATTTCGATGCTGGCCTCGTCGCCCCCAGGCAGCGCCCGCAATTCGGCAATGACGCTCTCTTTGCTTTCGCCAACAGTGATGCGTCGGTCCAGGTAGATATTGCATTCATCGGGTATGGCGTTCAGCGAGGGGGTCTTAGTGGTGACATTGGTGACGGCAACGGAGCCAGGGCCAAGGAACGGGTCGCCGCGTGTCTTCAGTTCTTCGTGGAGGCGCTGCACGCCTTCAATGAAGGGCAGGGCGCGGTACATGGCGTTGACGCCGCGCTCCGGTGCGCTGGCGTGGCAGGTGCGGCCCTTGAACGTCACGCTGACCTCGATGCGCCCGCGATGGCCGCGATAAATCTGCATGCTGGTGGATTCGCCGATGACCGCGAACTCTGGCCGGATGCCCTCATGCTCCACCAGGGCATTGGGGGCAATGCCGTCGCACCACTCTTCCATGTTGCCGAAGTAATAGAGCGACCAATCTTTCGCCAGCCCCAGGCGTTTGAGAACGGCCAGCGCGTAGATCATCGGCGGCGTGGAGCATTTCTCGTCGCCTGCCCCCAGGCCATAGATAATGCCATCTTCCACCTTGCCCTCAAAGGGATCCCACTGCCATTGGCTGCGGTCTGCGATGCCCACCGTATCAATATGGCTGTCGTAGACCATCACGCGCGGCCCATAGCCCACGCGGCCAAGAATATTGCCCATCGTATCGCGTCGCACTTCGTCAAAGCCCAGTTCGCGCATGCGCGCGCCAACGACATCTGTTATTGGGCCAAGCTGGCTATCATAACTGGGGATTCTGATAATTTCGCGCAGAAAGGTGATCATGTCATCCTGGTGTTTTGCCAGTTCATGCTTGATCTTGTCAATATCGCTCGCCAGAGCCATTGTATGCTCCTTTTTTCTTAGGTTTTATGGTTATTTGTTTTTAGCGATTGATCTCAACCAGCAGCACCCAGGCGTCCAAAAGCGCAGCGAGGAAGCAGAATATGAAGCCAAAAACAAGCCAGTAAAGACCGCTCGCCCCCTTGGTCAATATCACAATGCCTGAGATTATCAATGGCACTGTCGCAATTTGATTCAGAGCAACCTGCATGATGAAAGGTCGCCGGTATTGGGCCTCGAACTGCCGCCAGCTATGCTGTTGGAGTGCGATAGTTGCTCCCCAGGCAACCAGACCGACCGCCAGTACCTCGATGCCAACAAGTGTCAATGATTGGCTGGGAACTAGCAGCAGCGAAGACGTGATAAGCACCGCCAGCAGCACCACCAGAGCCTCAGAGGCGCGGCCTGGCAGCCCTGGATAGGCGATGATCTTCGCCAGGTTGATTGAGACCCCAACGAAGATCAGCCCCGTCAGGGCCGCCGACGCGCCAACCTCAGCGATGAAAAAGTTTTCCCACCCATTCATGCAGCACTCCTCCTTCATTCCATCCTTGCCCACAGCTTTGCCGATAATTCGCGGGCGCGGGCCATGATGCGCTCTTCGTCGAGCGTTAGCAAGCGCCGGTCACGCATCAGCCAGCGGCCAGCGACCATCGTATCGCGGACATGGGTTCCGTCTGCGCCAAATATCAGGTGCCAGGGCAGATTGCCAGCCGTCAGCGGTGTGGGCGCGTTATAGTCCAGAATTACCAGATCAGCCGCCGCGCCAGGGCGCAGTTCGCCGAAGAAATGCTCCGGCGTCTCTGCAAAGGGCCGGAAGACGGATTCAGCGATGCGCGCGCTGCTGGCAAAAGCCATATCCATGACAACATCGCCGCCCATCAGGCGCGGATCGCGCCCGGCCAGCTTTGGCATGAGATAGGCGGTCTTCATTTCTTGCAGCATATTCATGCTGAAGCCGTCGTTGCCCAGCCCAACATTGACGCCAGCTTCGCGCATCTGCTGTACGGGAGCCACGCCCACCGCGTTGTTCATATTCGAGCGCGCGTTATGTACGACATGGGTTCGTGTGTGCGCCAACCGCCTGATTTCGCCACTGTTGACATGCACGCAATGCGCGGCGATGCTCAGCGGCCCTAGAATATCGCTGCGTTCCAGGCGCTCTACTGTGCGCACGCCATACGTTGCCAGGCTGTCTTCTTCGTCGCAGGCGTCTTCAGCGACATGGATATGAAAGCCCACGCCCAGGGCCAGCCCCAGCGCGGCGCAGCGTTCCAGCGATTTTGGGCTGAGGGTGAACGAAGCGTGCAGGCCAAAGCTGCCAGCAAGCATGGCTCGCCTGCCGGATGGGCGTTCGTGCAGTGAGCGAATGAAGCGTTCGTTTTCGCGGATGCCTGCCTCGGTGATAACTGGCCCATCGCGGTCAGAAACCTCATAGGCCAGGCAGGCGCGGATGCCCGCCTGCTCAACCGACTCGGCAATCACATCCAGGCTGCCATCAACGGCGTTGGGGCTGGCATGGTGGTCAATGACGCAGGTTGTGCCGTGTCGGATGGCATCGGCCATGAAGATGTCGGCGCTGGCGCGAGTATCTTCGAGTGTGAGCAGCTTATCCAGCCGCCACCAGAGCCGCTCCAGAATCTCAGGGAAGTTTTTGGGCGGCTCGCCTGGAACTGCCATGCCGCGCGCAAACGCGCCATAAAAATGGGTATGGGCGCAGAGAAACCCAGGCAGCACCAGCCCGCCGCGCTCATCCACGAAGTCAGCTTCGGGGTGCTGCGCGTGCAAATCAGCCGTCTTGCCGATAGCCGCGATCAACCCATCACGCACGAGCAGCGCCCCATCCTCGATGAGTTCGCTGGGCTGGCCGAGCGTGGCGATAGTTGCGTTGACGATAAGCGTATCTGGCATGGCCCGTTCTTCCTGTACGTAGAGGTCACTGCAAGGGCAAGATCATCAGTTCTTCATCCCAATACTGCTCGCCGCGTTTCAGCGCGCGTGGTTCCAGACCATAGGGTTGAAAGCCAAGGGATAGATACAATCGGCGAGCGGCTGTATTGCTGGTGACGACAGCGAGTAGGAGTTGTTCAAGTCCGGTTACCTTGCGCGCCTGAGCGATAGCTTCAGCTACCAGAGCCTTGCCAATGCCATGCCCACGCTGCTCAGGGGTCACATACATGCTGATGATGTAGCCCTTGTGCTGGCCTTTTACTCCTGATTCACGAAAGTAGCCGACGATACCCACCAGGCTTTCCTCAAACGCGCCGATATAAAAGGTTTCTGCATGCGGCTTCAGCAGCCGTTGACGCATATTCTCTTTGCCCCGCCCAAGCGTTTCCTCATAGGTTGAGCCAAATGCTTCTGGATTATCTTGAAGGGAGCGCAAGCGGACACTCCAAAGCGCTTCTATATCTTCTTCTGTGAGTAAACGTACAATCATTTATCGCCAGCGCCCTCTCTCATTGCCTGCCACACTCGTTCCGGCGTCAGCGGGGCTTCACGCACGCGCACTCCCAAGGCATCGGCGACGGCGTTGGCGATGGCCGGGGCCATGCCGTCAATAGGGATTTCCGCGACAGCCTTGGCTCCATAGGGGCCGTAGGGGTCGCTGGTTTCCACCAGATAGGTTTCCATCGCGGGCATCTCGTCGGCGCGGAAGATGTGGTAGGTGGTGAAGTCGGTGGTCAGCAGCGCGCCCTGGTCGTCATAGCGCATCTCTTCGCAGACACCGTAGCCGAGCGCCTGCGTTGCGCCGCCTTCAATCTGGCCTTCAGCCGTCGCGGGATTGATGGCACGCCCACAGTCAACGGCTGAGATCATCTTGACGACACGCACCGCGCCAGTCTCGCTGTCAACTTCGACTTCGGCGAACTGCGCGGCAAAGGGCGGCGGCGAATCGTAGCTCATGGTGGAGGCGGTTGCCATGATCTGATGCTGATTTTCGACATGCAGCGAATGCAGCGCCACATCGGAGATACTGACGCTGCGGCCATCGGGCGCATAGATGCGCCGGTTCTCTAGTCGCAGCATGGCTGGCGGAGCGTTGAGCATGCGCCCGGCCACTTCGCAGATTTGCTCGCGTACCTGCTCTGCCGCTTTCTTAACTGCGCCGCCTGAGATGTAGGTGGTGCTGGAGGCATAGGCGCCGGTATCAAAGGGCGTGAAGTCGGTATCAGACGAGTGAATGATAATGTCGGAGATGGGGACGCCCAGCACTTCGGCGCCGATCTGCGCCAGCACCGTATCCGAGCCGGTACCCAGGTCGGTTGCGCCCACCAGGACGTTAAAGGAGCCATCGTCGTTGAGCTTGATGCTGGCCCCGCCCATATCCAGCCCGGCAATAGCTGTGCCGTGCATGGCGATGGCGACGCCAACGCCGCGCTTGATGCGCCCTTCGCCCGGATGGCCGCGCTTCTCGTCCCAGCCGATGGCCGCTTTGCCCTTTTCGATGCAGCCCGGCAGGCCGCAGCTCTGAATCACCTGCGCCAGACCCTCTTTGCCTTCGCCCAGCGCGACAGAGAGCGGGTTCTCATCGCCCTGGCGTATCCAGTTTTTCTGCCGGAAGGCAATCACGTCCATGCCCAACGCTTTGGCAACCTCATCCATGTGGCTTTCCAGGGCAAAGATGCCCTGCGGCACGCCGTAGCCCCGAAACGCCCCTGGCGGGGGCAGGTTCGTATAGACCACATCGGCCACGAAGCGGATATTCGGCGCGCGATAGAGCGGCAGCGACTTGGAGCCGGTGTTGCTCTGGACGGTCAGCGCGTGCGTGCCATATGCACCGGTGTTTGCCAGCACGACCATCTCGTTAGCGGTCATCGTGCCGTCGAGCTTGACGCCGGTACGCATCTTCAGAATCTGCGGGTGGCGCGAGCGGCTGCTGCGAAACTCTTGCGCGCGGCTATACTCGAAGCGAACGGGCCTGCCGGTAGCAATAGTCAGGTGGGCAGCCAGGTCTTCGATCAGAACCTCTTGCTTAACGCCAAAGCCGCCGCCGATGCGCGGCTTGATGACGCGAATGCGCCGGGGCGGCAGACCGATGATCGGGGCGATGATGCGCCGAACGTGAAAAGGTACCTGGGTGCTGGTGCGCACGATCAGGCGCTCGTCCTCGTCCCAATAGGTGATGACGATATGTGGCTCCAGCGGCGTCTGCTGCACCTGGGGGACAATGTATTCGCCCTCGACGACCAGATCAGCCTCAGCAAAGCCCTGCTCAACGCTGCCAACGTTTGCCTCAATGCGCGCCGCCAGGTTGCGAGAGGGGTCGTGAATCCGGTACGAGTCTGGCTCAGGATGGATGCAAGGGGCATCTGTGTCCATTGCGCGGCGCGGGTCCAGCAGGGCAGGCAAGACATCGTAGTCTACGTCAATCAGATCAAGCGCCTGCTGTGCAATTTCGGGTGTCTCGGCGGCAACGATGGCAACGCGATCACCGACGAAGCGCACGACGTTATCCAGGCTGTACTGGTCATGTGGCCCCGGCTCCGGCCAGGATTGGCCTGCGGTGGTGTATGGGATGCGCGGCAGGTCTTTGTGTGTCAGGACAGCGTGGACGCCAGGGAGCGCCCTGGCTTTCGCGGCGTTGATATGGCGAATGAGCGCGTGGGCGTGGGGACTGGTCAGCAGGGCTGCGTGCAGCATGCCACGCAGTTCTATGTCGTCTACAAAGCAGGGCTTGCCGGTTGCCAGCTTTATCGCATCAACTTTGCGTTCGGCCTTGCCCACTGTTCGCAGCGATGTTTTCGGCTGCGCCAGGGTAGAGACGCTGGCTGCTGCTTCTGTCTCCAGATCATCTGGCGCGGCGCGGCGCGGGTCATGGGTAGGGCTGCTCTCGCCGCTGCTGTGTTTGCCTTCTTCGTGTTCACCATGTTCTGCTGATCGGCCAGGCGACCATATTTCGTTATCGCCAAACGCGGGCGGCGGCGCTTCGCCGCGCAGGATAGCGGCGGCGCGCTGGATGGCCTGCACGGGCTTGAGGTAGCCAGTACAGCGGCAGAGATTGCCGGAGATGGCGTCTCGAATCTGCTCCTCAGTGGGATCGGGCGTCTCTTTCAAGAGCGCCTGGGCAGCAACAACCATCGCCGGAATACAGTAGCCACACTGCACAGAGCCGTTATCGGCCAGCGCCTGTTGCAGCGGGTGCATCTGGCGCGGCGTACCCAACCCTTCTACCGTCGTGATCGCGGCGCCATCGGCCTGTGCCGCCAGCATGACGCAGGTGTTCCGAGGGACGCCATCCACCAGCACAGCGCATACGCCACATTCGCCGGTATCACACCCATATTTGACGCTGAACAGCCCTTCGCTGCGCAAGACTTCTAGCAAGCGCGCGCCCGGCGCGACTTCTAGTGAGCGGCGCGCGCCATTTATATTCAAGCCGATGCGCATATCTGCTACCCCTTGCTATGAGATTCACTAACTTGATTGCTTATGGGCTGGCGTTGATTGCGGCCTATCGCGTAGCCAATAGTCCCGGTTCAAGCGATAAAAATACTGTTCTGCATCCCAGGCTCGCAGGGACCGCTCAAAGCGCATACCGAGCTTTTCCAAGACGCGCTGGGAGCCTGTATTTGCGCTTTGTGTCATTCCTACAATGCGCTCCAGGGCCAGTCGGCGAAAGCCTTCATCAAGGCTGGCTGTGGCTGCTTCTGTCGCATATCCCCGCCCCCAAAAGTCGGGAGCAAATTTGTAGGAAAGTTCAACCACCTCCTCCAAGGGGGAGAGGCCGCAAAGGCCAATAGCTATATTGGCGTTTCGCTCGTAGACAGCCCAGAGGCCAAAGTTCTGCTCATCCCACGATTGGAGGAGCCTGGCAACCCTCTCTTCCGCTGCCTCCTGGGTGAGTACCCTTCCAAGATATTGCTGGACCCGTTCGTCGCGCCAGAGGCCGCTCAGCACTGGTATATCGTCTTCGGTTGGCCGCCTGAGTGAGAGGCGGGCGGTTTCAAGGCGAGTCATCATAATAATGCTGTTCCTTCGTTCCACTCCTCGACAATCTTGCCATCCGCCAGCCGGAAAATCTGGATCATAGTTCGTGACACCTGCTTGCCAGTTGGCGCATTCTTCGCGTAAGTGTCTTGATGCGTCCCCTGCCAGGTCGTGCGAATGACCACTTTGTCTCCCTCGGCAATCAGATCATCAATCTTGACAGAAAGATCAGGGAAGCCGGTGCGAACCGATGAAATAAAAGCCCTGACACCCTCCGGGCCTGCTGGCTGGTCGGGAGAAGAGCGATCAACGAATGAAGCAGTAAATATCTCGTTGATGATACTCAAGTTTCCCAGGTTGACCACCTCTTCAATGACACGGCGAATGATGGCTTTGTTCTCTTCGAGAGACATGCCTGGCGTTCCTCCGACTATGCTTTGTTGTTGCCCATCAACTGCTTCCAGCGCGCAGCGTCGGCGCATTGTTCCAGCGCCCGGCGCGCCAACGTGGCGGCGACATCGCGGCGGTAGGCCGGGCTGGCGCGAAAATCAGGCGGAGGCGCAAACGCATCTATGCCAGCCACTACGGCTGCGGCAATGTGCTCCTGGGTGATGCTCTGGCCTGCTAACAGGCTCTCGGCTGCGTGAAGACGCGCAGAAGCCATGCCAGCGCCGCCAACCGCTACACGCGCTTGCTGGCAGATGCCGCTCTGGATCAGCAAGAATGCCGCTGCGTGAACCAGGGCTACGTCGTCGGGCGCGCGAGCCACGCGCACAAACGCGCCTTCGGCGGCGGGCGCTTGCGGGAACCCAGTTCCCGCAGTCTCGCTCCCGATGGTCGCTCGCGCACCCGCGCCTTCGGCATGGGCAGGGGGCCGTTCGATGATGATTTCAACCAGCAGTTCTCCAGGCTGGCGTTCCTCGAAGACGGTTTCTGCCGGAACCAGGCGCTCTGCCTGGCCTATCAGACGGGCCTGGGCATCCAGCGCGGCCAGGGCAACGGGCAGGTCGGCGTTGGCGGCTGGGCCAGAGGCGAGCGTGCCGCCAATCGTGGCGGCGTTACGAATCAGGCGTGCTGCCGATGTTCCGGCGGCTTGCACCAGGATGCCACCGACCATCGCGCGTGCCAGCGGTGAATCAACCAGAGCTTGCAGCGTCAGCATCGCGCCGAATCGCATTTGTGAGCCTTGCTCGCTGATCGTGTTTAATCCGAGGGCGCGCAAGTCTACCAGCGCCCGAAGTTCATCGTCGCGCTGCCCAACTAGCAGCGTGCCTCCGGCAAGAGCAGCCGTCTTGATGCCTGGCCGCGCCAGCAGGCGCACCGCCTCGGCAATCGTTTCTGGCCGATGATATTCAGTGACATTGAGGAGCATTTCTGGTCCCTCTTTATTGTTGCAGCGGCACGACCTGCGCGGCGGTGACATCAATCAAACCTTGATCAGTGAGCTTGAGCGATGGTATGACCGATAGGCTTAAGAAGCTGAGCGTCATGAAGGGGTGTTCCAGGGCGCAGCCTAGTTCGGCGGCAGCGGCGTCGAGGGCTTGCAATTGGCTGACAAGTTCAGCGACTGGCAGCGGCGAAACCAGCCCGCCCAGCGGCAGCGGCACACTGGCGCGCACCTCCCCCTCGACGACCAGCGCGAAGCCACCCCCAAGCTCATTGATGGCTTCGATGGCCCGCAGAATGTCAGCATCGTTTGTGCCAGCAATCACCAGATTATGGGCGTCGTGGGCGACGGTGGAAGCAATGGCTCCCTTCTTCAGTCCAAAGCCTTTGACCAGCGCCAGGCCGACCTGGCCGCTGGCATGATGGCGCTCTACTACGACGAGCTTGAGCAGATCACGCGAGACATCGCTCACAAGCTGCCCATCGGCCAGCGGCGCTGCTTCGGTAAGGCGCAGCGTGGTGATCTGCCCTGGCTCAATGCCAATCACGGCTACATCGCCTTCGTGGCCTGAGATACGCAACTGTTCCGGGCGAATGGCGCCAGTGTGGACAGTGCTGGCTGTCATGGCCTCGGTGGCGGGCGCGGTAAAGAGCGCCTTGCCAGCCTGCGCCACCAGAACGCCCTCTTTATACACTTCCTGAATGGTAAAGCTCTCCAGATCATCTATGACCAGGATGTCGGCCACGTAGCCGGGCGCCAGCGCGCCGCGATCATCCATGCGGAAATACTGCGCAGTGTTGAGCGACCCCATGCGGATAGCCTGCATCGGGCTGAGGCCGCCAGCGATTGCCATGCGTACCATCGAATCAATATGACCGCGCTTCACCAGGTCTACCGGGTCGCGGTCATCGGTGACAAAGCAGGCGCGCGGTGGGGTGAGTTCTTTGATCAGAGGGAGCAAGGCTTCCAGGTTGCGGGCGGCTGAGCCTTCACGGACCATCAGCCACATGCCCAGGCGCAGTTTCTCACGCGCCTCATCGAGCGCGGTACTTTCGTGATCGGACATGATCCCCGCAGCCGCATAGGCGTTGAGGTCGCGCCCGCGCACACCGGGCGCGTGACCATCCACGACGCGCCCGCGCGCTCTGCTCGCCTCAATTTTCGCCAGTACCTGCGGCTCAGCGTGCAGGACGCCTGGCACATCCATCATCTCAGCCAGGCCCAGCACCCGATCATCATCGAGGAGCGGCAAGAGATCGGCGGCGGAAAGCGCCTGACGTGGGCTTTCCAGCGGAGAAGCGGGCACACAGGAGGAGAGGACCGCGTAGACGGTAAGCGGGAGGTTGCGCCCGGATGCCAGAGCGTAGCGAATGCCCTCCACGCCCATCACATTGGCATATTCATGAGGATCTATGATGATTGTGGTGGTGCCGTGCGGGACAACAACTTGCGCGAACTGCGCAAGCGTCAGCATTGTGCTTTCGATGTGCATATGCCCGTCAATCAAGCCAGGCACGAGAAAACGCCCGCCGAGATCACGGGAGTCGGGAGCGTCGTACTGCCCTGGCTCTCCAATGGCCGCGATAGCACCTTCGACGATGACAACATCGGCTGGATAGATTTCACCAGAGCAGACGTTGACAAGCTGACCATTCCGAAGAATCAGATCACCAGCCTCTTCACCCCGCGCTACGCGAATCCGGCGCGCGATGCCCATGACGAAACACCTCCCAGGAACTCTTGACAGCAGCTTTGCCCGCAAGTATACTCTGTTCACACCGATAATGGAACAAAATTCCACTGGACGGAACAGAAATGCGAGGCAGGCCATGCGGCACGGTGAGAGCAATGGCACAGTTCAGACGGTGCGCCGGGTTGCCTCCGTGTTTTCTGCGTTCCAGAGCCGGGGATTGCTGCGCATTACCGAACTGGCGGAACTGACCGGCTTGCCAAAATCAACGGTTCATCGTATCGTCAGCGCGCTCGTTGCTGAGGGCTTGCTCATTCAGGACGAGGACAGCCACAAATATCAACTGAGCCTGCGGGTAGCCGAACTTGGCGCGGGCCTCCTCAGTACCAATACGGTTCGTCGTGCGGCCAGACCGATCTTGCTGGACCTGCGCGATCAGACGCACGAGTCTGTGCATCTGGCGGTGCTGGAACACCTGGATGTTGTTATCATTGATACCGAAGATTCTTATTATTTTGTGCGCGAAGTGAATGTACCCGGCCAGCACCTTCCGGCCCATGCTGTTTCAACTGGGAAAGCACTGCTGGCGTATCAGTGGGAGGGCCGTCTGCGAGACTTGCTCTCGGAGATGTCTCTGAAGCGTTATACCGGGCAGACGATTACTGATCCGCGTCGGCTTCTCGAAGAACTGCGCCAGGTGCGCGCGCGGGGCTATGCGGTCTCTTGCGGAGAGTTAGAGGTGGGAGTGGAAGCGGTAGCCGCGCCGATCTTCGATCAAACGGGCGCTGTTACTGCCGCCGTTTCGGTAGGTGGGCCGAGCGAACGCTGCCACCCACGCCAGGCTGAGTTTATTCGGGCGGTATGCGAGGCTGGGCAGCGCATTACGCAGGCCATGCGCCTGAGCGGTTGGAGATGACCGTGTTTCGGCATATGCTGGTGGGCGTCAAAGGCGCTGGCGATCTTGCCAGCGGAACCATCCATCGTTTGAGCCGCGCTGGCTTTGCGGTGGTGGCAACCGAATTGCCACAACCGTTGGCGCTGCGGCGCACGGTGGCGTTTGCTGAAGCGGTCTATACCGGCTCCATCGAGATCGAGGGGCTTACTGGCGTGCGCGTGGATAGCCTGGATGGCGCGCGCGCGGCGCTGGCGCGGGGCCAAATGCCGGTGTTGATTGACCAGGATGGGGCGCTGCTGCGGGCGCTGCACCCAACGGCGCTCATTGATGCGAGGCTTGCCAAGCGTAATATCGGCATGCAGCTTACCGATGCTCAGGTGACACTGGCGCTGGGGCCAGGATTTGAGGCCGGAGTTGACACGCATGCCGTGATTGAAACGAATCGCGGCCATAACCTGGGGCGCGTCTATCTGAGCGGCTGCGCTGAGCCAGATACCGGCGTCCCTGGCGATATTGCTGGCTTTACGTCGGAACGGCTGCTGCGCGCGCCAGCTAATGGCTCATTGATGGCCCAGCACGCTATTGCTGATGTGGTGAAGGCGGGCGAGGTCATCGCTACCGTTGGCGGGACGCCGATGTATGCTCAGATTGGCGGCGTGCTGCGTGGCCTGGCGCATGATGGGCTGGTGGTTCGCCAGGGCATGAAAGTTGGCGATATAGACCCCCGCGCGCGGCGCGAACATTGCTTTAGCATTTCAGATAAGTCGCGGGCGATTGCGGGTGGCGCGCTGGAAGCCTTGCTGTATTTATTGGGAGCATCTGCATAAGATATTCTCGGAGCGTCCTGGTATGTTAAAGATTCGGGCGTATCATCGCCCCAAACATATTGACGAGGCGATCAGCCTGCTGAGCGAACCGGACGCGGGCCGGACGGTGATTGCTGGTGGGACCGATCTGCTGGTGAATCCGCGCTATATGGTTGGCGTGCGTGAGGTGGTGGACCTGCGCGATCTGGGCCTGGCTTTTATCTCTGGCCTGGAAGATGATCCCAGTACGAGCATGATAGTGATCGGCGCGTGCGCGACGATGCGCCAGGTAGCGCGCTCCCCGCTGATCCAGGGGCTGGCGTCTGGTATTCTGGCGCGCAGCGCGGCGGTCTGTGCTTCGCCCAATATTCGCAATATGGCGACGCTTGGCGGAAACACAGCTTCGGCGCTGCCTTCGGCTGATACGCCGCCGCCGCTGCTGGCGCTGGACGCGCTGGTCGTTCTGGCGGGGCCGCAGGGCAGGCGCATTGTGCCGCTGAGCGAGTTTTTTACCGGCCCGGCCCGCAGCATCCGCCAACCTGGGGAGATCATCACGGAGTTTCAGATTCCCCAACCTGACGCTGCCATGCGCGGCGGCTTTTATAAGATTGGGCGCGTCTCTGACGATATTGCGATGGTGAACGCTACTGTTACACTGGTCGTGCGCGATGGAATCATTGTGCAGGCGCGCGTAATGCTTGGCGCGGTGGCCCCGACGCCTATACGGGCCAGCGCGGCTGAAGCGGCGTTGGAGGGCCAGCAGCCCTCTGAAGCGGTCTTTCAGCAGGCGGCGTCATTTGCAGTGGAAGCGGCGCGGCCCATCAGCGATCATCGCGCATCCGCCGATTATCGGCGCAGGATGAGCGGCGTCGCTGCGCTGCGGGCACTGCGCCAGGCAGCCGGACGCGCGCCTCAGCCAGAGGAGTGGCATCATGCCTGAGAATGATACGGCGCTCGACATGACGCTAACCGTCAACGGGCGAGCGCAAAGCTGGCGCGTTCAGCCAGGGGAAACGCTGCTGGAGGCGCTTCAGCATCACAATATCAAGGGGCCAAAGCTGGTCTGTGGGACGGGGGATTGCTCCGCCTGTGGTGTCATATTCAATGGCGCGGCGATCAACGCCTGCTGTATGCTGGCGGCTCAGGCTGACGGCGTAGAGGTGGTGACGGTGGAGGGGCTGGCGAACGGCGCGAAGCTTCATCCGATTCAGGAAGCCTTTGCCGAGGCTGGCGCGGCGCAGTGCGGCTATTGCACGCCTGGCTTTATCATTCGCGCCTACGCGCTGCTGCAAGAAAATCCTGATCCAACCGAAGAGGAGGTGCGCGCGGGCTTTGCGGGCAGTATTTGCCGCTGCACCGGCTATGTCAAGCCGATTGAAGCGGCGCTGCGAGCGGCTGCGCTGCTGAGGGAGCAGCGTTCGCTGGAGGAGCGGGTATGATGACGCTCTCGTACACGATCTGCTTCTGTTATCGGGGCGATCTCGTTCTGATGCTCTACCGGAACCGTCCACCCAACCAGGGGCTTTGGAACGGGCTGGGCGGGAAGATTCAGCCGAATGAGACGCCATTTGCCTGTGTACAGCGCGAGATGTTAGAGGAAGCGGGAATTGATCTCAGCAGGTCGTTAACTTGCCGCTTTGCAGGTATCGTCACCTGGCCGAATGGCACTGACCCCACTGGACCCAGCAAAGGTATGTATGCTTTTCTGGCGGAACTGTCGCCTGGGGCTGAGACGTGGGAAAGAGAATGGGTCACGCCGGAGGGGCGGTTATGCTGGAAGCCTCTCGCGTGGGTTTGCGATCCTCAGAATACTGCTGTGGTTGAGAATATTCCCCATTTTCTGCCGCAGATGTTCTCCCAAAGGCGTCCGCAGGAGTATTATTGTGATTATCGGGCTGGCTTATTAATAGGTGTAAGTGTGCGCCTGTTACCAGAATGTGTGATGGTCGAAATGAACGCCTGATTTCATTGTTTCTGAAGCAGGAGATATATGACAACTACCCGTACTGAACTCATCGCAGTGCTTGAACAAACCGGGCCAGCGTTAGCGCGCTTAACGGCTGGCCTGGCGGATGAGGCGCTTGATTTTCATCCGGGCCAGGGCGAATGGAGCATTCGGGAAATTCTGGCGCATCTGGTGGATGATGAGATGTACGTGATGCGGCTGCGTCTGGAGCGGATCGTGAAAGAGGATCACCCGCATCTGACACCGCATGATGAGCAGAAGTGGTATGCCAACCGCAATACCACCCGTGACCATGTAGATGAACTGCTGGCCGATTTCAACCTTCAGCGCGCTGCCAGCCTGGGCATTATCAAGATACTGCGCGAGTCGGATTGGGCGCGCCAGGGCCATCAGCCTGAATATGGCGTCTTTACCGGCGAGGAATGGCTAGGGCATTGGGCGGAGCATGACAGCGTTCACCTGCGGCAGATTGAAAGCAACCTGAAGGCGTATCAGACTACATCTGCATGAAGAGGAGCGTTTGACTTGTAGCGCCGCCTTCCAGGCGGCGCTACAAGTGGCGTCAGTATCATTAAGAGGGCAGCGTCTCATGAGTACCAGCACTTCTGAAAAAAACTCGCCAACGATCACATCGCATGACCTTGCTGTTGTGGGTCGCGCCGAGCGGCGGGTAGACGCGCGCCCGCTGGTGGCTGGCGCTCCGGTCTATGCCTCCGAGTATGAGATGCCCGATATGCTCTACGGACGCATCCTGCACTCGCCCCACGCGCATGCTAATATCCTGCATATTGACGCGAGCCGGGCGCTGGCGCTGCCAGGAGTGCATGCTGTGCTGACGTGGCGCGATGTGCCGCGTGTGCGCCATACGACGGCTGGTCAGCCCTATCCTGAACTTTCACCCTATGATATGTATCTGCTCGATAACCGGGTGCGCTATGTCGGCGATTGGGTGGCGTTTGCCGCTGCTGAGACGGTGGAGCTTGCCGAAGAGGCGCTGGGGCTGATTGATGTGAGCTATGAAGCGCTGCCCGCTGTCTTTGATCCGCTGGAGGCGATGAAGGACGGCGCGCCGCAACTGCACGAGCCGGATACCCACCACCCCAATTATGGGACGCATAATGGGGAGATATATGACGCCACCCATAATATATCTGCTCATGAACTGCTGGTGCGCGGTGATGTTGACGCGGCTATGGCCGAGGCGGAACTGGTGGTCGAGGGGGAATATCGGGTGCAGCGGATTGCGCACTGCGCGCTCGAACCGCATATCAGCATCGCATACCTGGACCCGTATGAGCGGCTGAACGTGGTCAGCAGCACCCAGGTTCCCTACCATACCCGCAGGCAGCTTGCTGAGGCGCTGGCGCTGCCGATTGCCCGAATACGTATTATCAAGCCGCGCGTGGGCGGGGGCTTTGGCAGCAAGCAGGAGATGCTTTTGGAGCCAGTAGCGGGCGCGTTAGCCCTGGCGACACGGCGTCCGGTGCGGGTGGATTATTCGCGCAGCGAGGAGTTCAGCGCCGGGCGGTTCCGGCATCCCATCATTATGCGGATGCGTACCGGTCTCAAGCGCGATGGGACCATTCTGGCGATTGATATGCACAGCATCGGTAATACCGGCGCGTATGGCACGCATGGCTTTACCGTTGTGCGCAGCAGCGGCCACAAGACGCTGTGCCTCTATCGTGCCCGCGCCTATCGTTTTCAAGCCGATGTCGCCTATACCAACAGCCCGATTGCCGGGGCGATGCGCGGCTATGGCGCGCCGCAGGGCTTCTTTGCGCTGGAAAGTCATGTTGATGAATGCGCCCGCGCCGTTGGCATGGACCCGCTCGCGTTTCGCCGCAAGAACCATGTACAGAAGGGCGATTACGATCCGATTGATACTGAGGTGATTGACGGCATTACTATTCATCATCGCCGGTTCAACTCATGCGGGCTGGCGGAATGCCTGGAGCGTGGCGCGGCGGCGATTGGCTGGGGGCAGCCCTTCGAGCGCGCCCGCGTCACTGGCCCCATCCGGCGGGGACGAGGAATGGCGACGGCGATGCAGGGCAGCGGTGTCGCTGGCTTCGAGTTGGGCGGCGCTTCGATCAAGCTGAATGAAGACGGCTCGTTCAATGTGATGACGGGCGCAACTGACATCGGCCAGGGCAGCGATACGGTGTTGGCGCAGATTGCCGCTGAGGCGCTGGGAGTGGGGCTGGAAAAGATTCTGATGCACAGCGCAGATACCGACATCAGCGTCTTCGATTACGGCTCGTATGCTTCTTCGACGACCTATATCAGCGGCAAAGGGGTGGAGTTGGCAGCCAGAGAGGTGCGCCGCCAGATTTTGGAGGTGGCCGCCGATCTCTTGACCACCCCAGCCGATCAACTCGCTATTCACGATGGCGTGATCTGGTCGGCTGATGCGCCCACCAGGCTGACGATTGCCGACATTGCCATTGAGACGCTCTATGGGAACCATCGCCAGCAGATCATGGGTAAGGGCGATTTCTCGATTCACGATTCGCCCGCGCCCTTTTACGCGCAGTTTGCTGAGGTGGAGGTGGATATTGAGACGGGGCAGGTGCGCGTGACGCGGCTGGTGAACGCGCTGGACCTGGGCCGGGCGATCAATCCAACGCTTGCCAGCGGCCAGGTGGAAGGCGCGGTGACGATGGGCCTGGGCTACGCGCTGAGTGAGGAGATCAAGCTGGATGAGCGGGGGCGGGTGCGCAATCCGGGGTTTGTGGACTACAAACTGTTCACGACGTTGGATATGCCCCAGATGACGACGCTTCTGATAGAAGACCCGGAGCCAACCGGCCCGTTTGGGGCGAAATCAGCGGGCGAAGTGCCTATCAATGGGCCAGCGCCTGCCATCGCCAACGCCATCTTCGACGCGATTGGCGTGCGTATCCGCGACTTGCCGATTACGCCCGAAAAGATTCTGGCGGCGCTGGATGAGCAGGGCGGGCTATGATGCGTAATGATGTACCTTGAGGAGCCGAAAGCTGGAGATGGAAAATGGCTCCAAAGGGGGAATACCATAAATTCTGTAAATTCCGTAAATTCTTGACGATGATTTTTTATTTAAGAAGATGGTGTATATCGAGTTCATAGAATTTACAGAATTTACGGGTGTGGGGAAAACGAGGCTGAAATCACACAGGAGCGTACCCTTGTAGCGCCGCCTTCCAGGCGGCTCGCCGTTGGCCGCCAAGATGGCGGCGCTACAAGTGACAACAGGAGAGCATCCATGCGCGCCTTCTTTCAAGAATTAGCTGAATCGCTGGAAAAAGGGGAGACGGTTGCGCTGGCGACCATCGTCAAGCGGCGTGGTTCTGTGCCACGCGAAGTGGGCGCGAAGATGATCGTACATCCTGGCGGCGCGATTACGGGTACGGTTGGCGGCGGCTGCGGCGAGGCTGAAATCTGGCGCAGCGCGCTCCTGGCGATTGAGAGCGGACGCCCACAGTCGGTCTATGTCGATCTGACGGAAGAGATTGCGCTGAGCAGCCAGGGCGTCTGTGGCGGCACATACGAGGTGTTTGTACAGCCCTGGTCAAATAGCCCGCGCCTGGCGCCGCTCGACCTGCCAATGGGCCAGTATGCTCGCGCGGCTGAGGAGGCGCTGGCGGCAAATCAGGCTGCTGTGCTGGTCACGGTGATTCATGCTACCGGAGCCTGGCATCAGCGGTTGGGCGCTCAGGTGTTGGTGCGCGAAGACAGCGCGGTTACTGGTACGCTTGACCTGGAGCCTGCTCTTGAGCCGACCATCCGCGAGGCCGCGCTTGCCGCGATACGCGCGAGCGAGCCGGGCGTTGTAGAGTATGCTGGCTCTGAGGGCAGCATAGCAGAAGTGTTCTTCGACCCCTTCTTGCCGCGCCCTGACCTGCTTATTGTTGGCGCGGGGCATATCGCCGTTCCGCTGGCGCGACTTGCCGCTTCGCTTGATTTTGAGGTGACGGTGATTGATGACCGGGCCTCGTTTGCGAACAAAGATCGTTTTCCCCAGGCCAGCCAGATTTTCGTTGGCGGCGCCGAGCCAACGCTGCGGGGGTTGCGCATCACGCCGCGCAGCCATCTGGTGCTGGTGACTCGCGCTCACAGCCACGACGTAGAGGCGCTGCGGGCAGTGATTGATTCCGAAGCGGCCTATATCGGGATGATTGGCAGCCAGCGCCGTATCTGGGCGGTCTATAAGTTGCTGCATGATGAGGGCGTGTCAGCCGAGAAGTTGGCCCGCGTGCGCGCGCCCATTGGCCTCGACCTGGGCGGCAGCACCCCGGCGGAGATTGCCCTCTGTATTATGGCGGAGATCGTGATGCTGCGCCGGGCTGGCAGCGGCGTGCCGCTCTCTGATCGGCTGCGCGAGCGTTATCTGGCGCGTCTGGCAAAGCTGGATGCCGCCGAGGCTGTTTCAGACGATACCTTCAGCCACGAGTGACAGCACAGCCACCCCTCCCGACAATATGAGCAAGAGGCCGTCGCGTGTACCGCCGCCGTCCCTGGCGGCGAGACGGCTCGCTAGCGCGGACGCCCGCTCTCAAGGACAACGTATCAACAGGCCAACGTTGCGCCAGCACGGAGGCTGGCGGTACAGGCAGCGGCAAGTTGGCATGCTTTTTGCTGCCTGGTGGGTAAGCTCCAGGCAGCAAGGGCGGTTGAATCTGGCAGGCTGCCCTGTGAGCAACGGCTGGAAGCGGATGATATGAGCGAAGATGCTCAGATTGAACGAAGGGGAGATACTGTCAAGTACCCCCGCCTTTAGGCGGGAGCTTGTAACTCACGACGCGCAAGCGTCGTGGCTACCATCGGCTGCTTGACATCAGCCGTGTAGGCAGATGCCGCCAGCGTTTTACCCGGCGACGGTGCCTACTCGCCGGAACCCCCTACGCCTGAGTGGAAAGGTGCGTGACCGTTGCTCTGGTAGCTGCCTCGCCAGAGTGCCTTGCACCGTGATCTATTCTACCAGAGGCAAGCAAAACCAGAAATCGAGAGGAGGGGGCGCTTCCTCCCACGCCGCAAGCGCGTGGGTATCCGCGCCCAAAAGATTATGAACGCTTCAGCGCCGACAATGAAGGACAGCAACCAGGAAGGCGCTCGCTTTGGGTATGATCCGGCTGGCCCCAGGCCCACCAGACCGATTTATCGCGCTGCCCATCATACCCAGTCGGTGAGCGATCTGGCTGAAACGCTCAAACAGATCATGGTAAACGCGCTGGCGTTGCTGGGAGCGCGCCATTGTTGGATTACGGGGGTAGACCTTGCCAGCAATCAGCTTATCTCGATAGCCGCTCTTTCTCAAGATGCTCCCGAATCAAGCCGCGTCCGCGCGCCTATGCAACAACGTGTCGCGGGTTGGGTGACGGCCAACCGTGCCCCCGCCCTGATTAACGATGTTTCGAGCGATCCGCGCTGCCAGGGGTCTGGCGCCCCTGTGCGCGGCTCGATGCTGTGTGTACCCCTGCTTTCGGGCGAGCAATTGCTTGGCGCGATTACCGTCTCAAGCCCGTCTCCCAGGATGTTCAACCAGCAGGCGCTCAGGATGCTTCAGGCGCTGGCCGACCAGGCTATTCTGGCAATTTCCAGAGCGCGCCAGGCAGAAGCGTCACACCGACAGGCGCAGCAACTGGCCGCGTTTCTGGATGTGGCGCGGGCTATGACGAGTATGATGGGGACGCCGCAGATTTTGCGGGCGATTGTCGCCATGCTCCGCCGCTTAGTGCCTTGTGATGAGGCGGTCATTTTTGGCTATGTAGAGGAGGCGCAGGAGCTAAGGGCGGTGGCCCGGCTGGGCGCGCACGATACTCAACTTGAGAAACTGCGCATTCCGGCCAGCGATAAGCAATCGGTTGCCGCCTGGGTCGCCCAAAAGCGCCGCCCCATCTTACACGCGCCAGGGGGGCGAGTCTTTGTTGGGCGCGTCACAGAAGAACTGCTTGGGGAAGATGACCTGGCGCTGCTCGGTGTTCCGCTGCTTTCAAGGGACCAGCTTCGTGGAGTGGTTATCCTGGCGCGTTCTACGCCCTTCGATACCAGCGAATTGCGCGCCATGCTCAACATGAGCAATATCGTGGCGGTGGCAATGGATTATCAACTCTCAGGAGCTATGCCCCGTTCTTCCTGAATTGCGCCCACTCCAATGAGCAAAGTAATACGCCAGCCAGACGCCCGGAGGCGAGGGCATGCCGGGCGGTCTTCTCTGCGCTGTCCAGGTTGCGCTCATCTACGTGTGTCAGCGCCAGGACGGCGGGTACCCCCTGTGGTACGCCTTTCAATAACCCTTCCTGGTGTGCTGCCAATCTGGCAAGCGCCTGGGGTGTCAAGATTTCGCCAGCCTTCAAGCTCGTGATAGCTTCTACACGGTCCAGCCGATGCGCGATAGCGTCGCTCAGCGGCATCCCCAGCGCCTCGGCGCTCGCCAGCAATAAGACGAGATGTACTGTGGAGGGAATCGCTGGCTCATGCTCCGCCGGAGCTTTCAGCATGCGCCCCTTTGCGCCATCGGCCTCTACCAGCACGAAGTCCACTTTTGGAAGGCTGAGCAGATCAGCTACCCACTCTGGCGGCACGCCGCGCAGTTTGCCTTCAGGGGTAGCCGCTGTGGCTGCTGTGATGTGAAGCTGCCTCGCCAGCGCAGCGGCGACTCCCGCCAGTAAGGCTGCGCGGTCTGTCTCCAGCACGAGCGTTCCCGTCTGCTCTGCGCCCGGCGGGAAGATATAGGTGGTGGTGGTGGTGATGACCCGCAGGCCGCGAGCCGCCTGCTCTGCTGCCAGCCGAAACATAGTGGTTGTTTTGCCGCCAGCCCCGATCAGCGCAACGATCATCCCAGGCTTCAGTGGAAGCAGTTCACTCAGCATGGCTCCTCAGCTAATTTGTAACCGCTGATTTTGCAGTGCATTGGGTGTGACTTTGCAGTGCAGTAGGTGCATTTTTGTAGTGCAGTAATAGCAGTTTTGCAGTGCAGTGAGCAAATTTAGCGCTGCTGAGAGCCTATTTCTCCTGTAGTCATAACAATACCGCTTGCTTTGAATCCTACTGCAAAATAGCACCTCAAAACCCCCCGCTCGCCTTGGAATGAGGAATGCACTGCCTGGACAGCCTCATCCCATTTCCGTTCACTCGATCAGAAACCGGAAAAGGCATTGAGAAGAGTTACATCTTTGCTTGCGTGTGCTGGAAGCATAGCTTGAAATTCAACAATTACTCTTCCTCATCAAACTTGCAATATTGCAGAGGCCTGTAAAACCTCCAAATCCATCTATGGAATGGCGGTCATTGTAAATCCTGAACCCGCGGATGGTCGTCGCACTGGTGGGGGCCCTTCAAATCCATCTCTGGAATAGAGGCCACTGCAACGCGCTGTAGAAGCGGGCATTGGGCATGGCAAAGCGTAGTTTCAAATCCATCTCTGGAATAGAGGCCACTGCAACTACCAGAAGCGTTCCGAGAATGGTACTGCTACACCATGTTTCAAATCCATCTCTGGAATAAAGGCCATTGCAACGATGGCCTCTGGCTGCTGATTGCGCGGCGCGCGCAGGTTTCAAATCCATCTCTGGAATAGAGGCCATTGCAACTTTCCTGGCTGGCACGCCATCCAGACTTCCCCGCGCGTTTCAAATCCATCTCTGGAATAGAGGCCATTGCAACCGCAGTCAAATATACCGTTTCTCCAACCGAACGGTTTTTATGCACATTTTTATGAAGTTTGCTTGAATTATTTTCAAACTCTCTCTGCTTCTCAGGCAGTTATAATAGGTTACTCTCCAGCAAACGAAAGCTCAACACGTTCTCCAAGGAGAACCTCTTGTGTCCATCACTCCCGTCGCCAAGCTCTGCGCTCTCACTACCCTGGAGACAGATCTTTTGGAATTGGTCATCTCAACTGCTTTCCCCGTGGGTCTCCTTCCGGGTCTATCTATCTGATACTGTTCTCTCCTTGAACGATTTGCGAACAAGCAGTTTATTTCCTGCACGATGTTCTGCGAGGAGCATAGGCCATACATAGAGTTCTCTCAAAAGGGGATCTTCCTCGACAGTCTGCTCCTCAGGTACCACTTCTTCCCAGGAGAGATTTGTGTGGCGAAACTCGGTCAAGACACAGCTAAAAAACGCTCCAATGGGCGCTCGCCAGGGAAGGGTTCGTAAAGGAAGGATGCATTCTTCCTCCAAAGGGACCGCTTCCTCGACAGCTACACAGGTTGCGAATGAATCGGTTTGGCCCCAATACCCAATCATCTTTAACGACTCTCGAAAGTCATCGGTGGTTATCACGGGAACGTGCACATACACGGTCAGCAGGCCCTGCGCCTGCGCCACTTCCCGCAAACCCACCGACTCCACCATCTGGATTGTTTGCCCACTGCTTCGTCCTTTATACAGCCGCTGCACCTGCTGCGAAAGCGCCACGCGCTCTGGTGGCCGAATCCGCACAGGAGCGGCCCGAAGGATTGGAAACAGCACATGTTGCACGTACTGTCTGCCAAATAATTCACAGCCGGCCTTGATCAATGCCAACCTGACCGTTGCTGGCCCTGGACCTGGCGATGCCTGGGCACTGCTGATACTACTCAAAGGTATCCGGCAGGAGTAGGTCGCTGGAAAGTG